>JABIYQ010000125.1 GCA_018702715.1 Desulfobacula sp.
GATACTTTTTGGTGGCTTTACATGGCAATAGGTGTCCTTTTTGCCTGCGGCGCTTTGCTCTCCCTGTTATTGACATCTGAAAATAAATATCCCTGCAACACAGCGTTATCGAGTCCTATAAAACCTTTTTTCACATGAAAAAATTTAATTTGTGTTGCTCTCCAATATGTATTAGTGTGATTTTTCTGGGAATCGGCCTGAATATTTAAAGGTTTTAAGATTTAAAAAAGTGATGGATTAAAGGGATTGCCGTATGAACAGTCCAAAAAGACTCAATGTTTCACAGCGATTGAAATGGGGATTTACCTTATTAATTCTGATATTTATACTTTTCGGTATTTATACTATTTACCATGGTCTTAAAGTTTCCCGCCTGACCCGAACGATTTATAACCACCCATTGGTTGTATCAAACGCAGCACTTCAGGCAAATGTTATGATCACAAAAATGCACCTTAATATGAAAAACTTGCTGCTTTCTTCTTCGCCATCAAAGAGTAACGACTTTTTGATCACCATGAATGATCAGGAAAACAAAACCTACCAGTATCTTGATATTATCAGAGAAAAGATTTTAGGTGGTGAGGGCCTGGCTCTTGAAACAAAAACCCGGAAACTGTTAGACGACTGGCAGCCGATTCGAAAAGAGGTTATCGGATTGATCCGCAGGGGTGACAAGGAAGCTGCAACCAGCATTGCAATGGGAAAAGGAGCTGATCACATTGCTGCTTTAGAAAAAAAAATGCTTGGGCTGATGAATTATGCAAGGCACAAAGCATTTGAATTTATGCAGGAAAACGATAAAACTCATTTTACGATGAATATAATCGGGGTGTTGTTTTTATTATTGGGAACCCTTGCATCCATCATTGTTGCATTTTTTACGTTAAGAAAGACCCGATCAGCAGAGATTGAACTCAAAGAAAGTGGAGAACGGTTAAAAGCCATTTTAAAGGCCACTCCCGACCCAATTGTAATATATGGCAATCAGGGGGAGACCGAATATTTAAACCCTGCCTTTGTCAACCGATTCGAATGGTCTTTGGATGAATTGAAAGGAAAGCGTATCCCTTTTGTTCCGGATGATCAGAAACAAATAACGCTTGAAAAGACAGAAGAGCTGTTTCGCTCAAAAAATATTGTACAATTTGAAACAAAACGATTAACAAAAAGCAAAAAAAGAATTGATGTCATTGCAAGTGCATCCTGCATCAAAAACCAGAAAAACGAAATATCAAAATCCGTGGTAATCTTAAAAGACATCACGGACCGGAAACAGACTGAAAGGCAATTGGAATCTCTGAACCTGAGATTGGAACACGAAGCTACTCATGATACTTTAACCGGAGTTTTGAGTCGTCGTGCCATTTTAGACATCCTGGATAGAGAGCTGACCCGGGCTAAGAGAAGCAACACAAACCTGGGCATCGGAATGTGTGACATTGATTATTTCAAACAGGTCAATGATAAATATGGTCACCAGACAGGTGACGATGTCCTGTCCTGTTTTGTCAAAACCATCCGGGACACACTTCGGACCTATGATTTTTTGGGCCGATACGGCGGGGAAGAATTCCTAATGATTATACCGGAGTCTCTGACTTCGACTGATCAGGGAGTCTACGAACGTGTGAGAAAAAAAATAGCTGATCGTAAAATGGATACAAGATCTGGAAAACTCAGCGTAACAGTAAGTATCGGCATTACTATCAGCAAGGGAGACGAATCAGCAGATGAAGTAATTGCCAAGGCTGATGCAGCCTTGTATAGAGCCAAGGAAAATGGCAGGAATCAATTGGCCTTTGCTGATGACACAAATTTAAATAGTGTTTGAACGAAAACTCACCCAAACACGGGTTTCCGGTCAGGCACTAAATACATTGGTTTGATTGGTGTTGATGCGTTTGGCAGCAACAGGTGTCTATAACACAAGTAGATCTCCCTGTTTGGGAAGTATGAACCTTATACCCAGATCATTATGTTCTTTAAGCTGATCCCTGACAACATTTCGGATGGGTCTTCCCTTATTTAAAAACTCATCCGGTTTTATGTGTCCTATGATGACATTCAGGTTTCTTAATGCCTGTGATTTATTATCAGGATCTACCATCATGGCCAATTTGTGAAATGCCCTCATGATCCATACAGGCGTCAAATGACCGAACAATTGATCATCAGGCTGCTCATTCGGGTAGGATGCTTCCATATAAATTACACGTAGTTGTTGTTTTTTAATCAAAGGCGCAATCTTTTCCCAGAGTGCTTGTGTGGTAGACCGTTTTTCCACTTCATCCGGCCCTGTATCTCCCATATAAAGAGCATAGTAACCATCTGACTCAACCAGAAAAGCCGTTGAATCCGAAGTAATATCATGAGATAAGGCAAATGCAGAAACCTTCATTGAGGTATTTTCAATGGCTGTGCTTTGCCCCGGCTTAAGACGGACATACGTATACGTGCCAAGACAAGGTTTATTCCCCTCATTGGCCAAATTGGGCCAGGCTTTCCAATTAAAGATCGAATCACGCAGGTCATCAATTGTATCTGTAAGGCTCATTATGGGTTTCGGGCTGTCATTTGGCGAAATACTGGCTAACCCATGGACATGATCAAGATAACAATGGGTTATCATATAGGCTCTAATATGGTGGTGCAGAACGACTTGTTCCAATGTCGAATCTGGATATAATGAAACATCAATATTGTTAAATACTTCATTTTCAGCGGCATAACGAAGTCCGGCAAGTAAAGTACCAGCATCCAGGCATATAAAATCTGTTGAATTGTAAGGGGCCAGCAAATGGGAATTCAAATTGCTTTCATTCAAACCGCCATCAACTCCTAAACAAATCCAGGTAAATTTTGGTTCTGATGTCTTCATTTTACTGATTTCTCTCTTTGAAGGGTTACAAGATTATAAAGATTGGCCTGCGCTATTTCTGCTCAACTTATTTCATTTGCGATCCTTAATAAAATAAGAATACAATATTTTATGGTGCAAAACAAATTAATTTTAAAACTGAACCCTGCCAAGGACGACTTTAGGCGGACAAAATATTTGATCGCCCTGTCAAAGCTTTTCCCGGCCTTTTCTCCGCCTTGACTTTCTTTGCTTTGAACACTATTTTTAGACAAAATTTAATATAAGGTTGAAAAACTATAAATATGAAAACAAAAATAATTACCATTGTTGGGAAATCCAATTCCGGGAAGACCACTCTTCTAGAAAAAGTAATTGCCCTTTTGACTGACAAAGGATACAAAATAGGATCTGTAAAGCATGCCCATGACGGATTTGAAATGGACAAAGAAGGAAAAGACAGCTGGCGTCACAGGAAAGCCGGAGCTGGTGCAACACTTGTTATCTCTAAAAATAAAGTTGCCATGGTTAAAGATGACTCGACAAGTTATATTGAAAAAATGCAATATTATCTGTCTGACATGGATATTATTTTAGCAGAAGGATTTAAAAAACAGGCCCTTCCTAAAATAGAAGTTTTCAGGACAGATAGCGGGCACAATGAACCTTTATGTATGTCTGATAAAAATCTGATCGCCTTTGTTTCAGATTCAAATTATAAACCGGATGTACCGATATTTGGGCTTGAAGATATAAATAATATAGTTGATTTCATAGAATTTAACTTTTTAAAAAATTAGCTTATAAATGAATCAAAAAAAAAGATGAGACTAAACAAAAAGTGGATAGCATATGGAATGGTCATTGTGCTGTCCTGTCTTTTTATGGAAAGCCCCTGCATGGCAGATCAGGATCAAACCAGAGGCTATCATTCCATAACCCAGTTTAAAAATGGGTCTATAAACTGGACAACCGGAAATATTTCAGCCATTGGTAAAGCATCCCCTAAAGATAATAACGAAACCTCCCATGAGTCTGTTCCAGGACTGGCCAGAGCAGATGCAAATCGACAGATTATAGAAATTTTAAAACAAATAAAAATTAACCCTTCATTAACCGTTGATGCCTATGCATCTAAAAATGATATCATTTTAGCGGGTATAGAAAAAACTGCAAGGGATGCCATCATTTCAAAACAATATTACACCTCAGCTCTTGCCGTTGAAATTATTATTGAAACCAGCATGTTTGGTGGGTTTTTACAATTGGTATTGCCGGAAGAAATTCTACAGATACCTAAAATCAATCCGGAAATAAGTCAAAAAAAAAATGATGAAACAATCGGGGAATCTATCTACACTGGTTTGATCGTTGATGCAACCGGTCTTGGGGTGGAACCTGTACTTAACCCTTTGATTGTCAGCGAACAGGGCCATGATATATATTCTTCTGCTTTCATCAGCAGGGACTTTGCAGTTCAAAACGGGGTAGCCAAATATCTTAGCAGTATGGATCAGGCATTAAAGGACAAGAGGACAGGCAACCATCCTCTGATCCTCAAGGGATTGCGTAAGCAAGGCAAACCCAATACAGCCATTGTTATCAGTATGTCGGATTACAGCCTGTTGGAAAAGGCAACAGAACGCCACAGGTTTTTAAAAGAATGCCGTATTATTATTGTAAAAGATTAATATGGGCATTATCAATTCATCTTTATTTCCATGGCCTTTTGTTCCATTAAAAAAATCAATATTATTTTTGTACCATTTCTTTTAGTTCAGCCAGGGTTTTATCCGACATTTTAAAAGAATGTTCCAAGGCCGGGAAAACCTGGTTGGTGACGTCTTCTTTATAGGCTTTTATGGCCTCTATAATTTGGGGTCGGATCTGTGTATATTGTTTAACAAACTTTGGTACAAACTTATCAAATAGTCCGATCATATCATGGGTTACAAGCACCTGCCCATCTACATTA
>JABIYQ010000006.1 GCA_018702715.1 Desulfobacula sp.
AGGAATTTTTCAAAAGAGATGACCTGATTGAAAAATTTGACCTTGAACACCTGGGCAGGTCTGCTTCCATGTTTGACATGGACAAACTTTTGGCTCTCAATTCAAAACATATTCAAAACAAAAGTCCTGAAGAATTGGCAGACCCGCTCTTGTTTCATTTAAAAGATATGGGGATTAATGCTAAAAATGATAATTTTACCCAAGGGGTAATCCAAACGCTTCAACCCAGAAGCAAAACCCTTGTTGAAATGGCACAGGGAGCGATTTTTTATTATCATGACGATGTAAAATTTGAAGAAAAAGCCGCTAATAAGTTTCTCAAACCGGAAATTGTGACACTCCTGGAAAAAACTGCAGAATATATTGAAGATCTTGAAGTTTACACACAGGAAGAACTTGAAAATGTTTTCAAAAAAATCATGGAACAAACAGATCTCAAGTTTGGAAAGATTGCCCAGCCTTTAAGGGTTGCCATAACAGGCTCAACAGTGAGCCCCGGCATATTTGAAATGCTTTTGGCCCTTGGAAAAGAAAAAACCATTTTAAGAATTAAAAGTGCTATCCAGATGATTCAGGATAAGGCATAAAGAATCCCGGCATATCCTACAAAACTTTGGGAAGCAGATTTTTCAAAACTTGTTGCGTAATCAAATTCAACAGCCTTGACTGCGCCAAGTTTTCTACAGGCAGCAGACGTAGCCGCAACAGAACCGGCACAGCACATATTTTTATTTTCCAGGCCCTGGGCAATAATTTTTGATTCATCCATTTGCTTTATCGCTTTAATGGCATTTCTATCATTTTGTGTTTTCACCCATTCCACTGCCTTTTCACCGGTCCCAAAAGTCGTAAACCCAAAATCAGGGCCATAATGTGTCATATCCGTGGAACCCAGTATCCTGACATTTCTTGACAGATCCAAAGCTTCAGAAACAGCCATGTTGCCGATAATTGCGGCAAAAAATGAAGGAGCCACACCACAGACAACTATTTTTGCATCTGGATAAAAGTATTTAATAAATGGATATTGAAGTTCAAAGGTATTTTCATCGGGAAATTTGTTAGGTGATCTCTGCCTGATACTGATACCCCGGGCAATTTTATCGGTGAGTTCATTATCTACTTCAATGGGGCCAAATGGTGTTTCAACTTCACCATGGGTCAGGATAAAAGGTTCAGACTGCTTGTGCATATGGCCGCCAAACAGAATAAGGGTATCAATTTTTTCATCAGACGTAAGAGAAGCGATTACCCGGCAGGCAATTGATCCTGAATAATACCAGCCTGCATGGGGAACAATTCCACCAATAAAACTGCCATCGAAAGATCTTTGGTTTTCTTTTAAAAACCCTTTAATGGCTGCTTCACACTTAGCAGCAGTTGCAGGATACCAGGAACCGGCAAAAGCCATTTTCTTTTTTTCCATAGTCCCCCTTATAACTATTTTCCTGTTTTTTCAAACACCTTGATCTTCAACCACTCAAGCCAGGGTTCAAACCCTTGTTGAGTCTTGGCTGAAACTTCAAATACGGGTAATTGGGGATGTACCTGTTTCATGTTATCAACTGCCAGTTTAGCATCAAAATCAAGGTAAGGCAGCAAATCAATCTTATTTAGAATCGCCACATCCGCCACCCTGAACATCAAAGGATATTTCAAGGGTTTATCTTCCCCTTCAGTCACGCTTAACACAACAGCCTTTGCATCTTCCCCAATATCAAATTCAGCCGGGCAGACAAGATTCCCAATATTTTCCACAATTAGAAGATCAAGGTCCAAACACCCTAATCCTTTTGCCGATGCAAGGATTAAATGGGCTGACAAATGGCAGTCGCCACCAAATTGGTCCGTATTAATCTGGGTGACTTTGGCTCCTGTTATTTCAAGTCTGTCAGCATCATTTCTGGTGCAGATATCTCCCACGATCACACCCACTCTGACATTGGGCATCAAAAGCTTGAGACTTTTGCAGAGAAGCTGTGTCTTTCCAGAGCCTGGAGAAGACATCATGTTAAGAACAAACACATTTTGTTCTTTAAAAAATTTTCTATTTTTATCAGCTTGTGTCTCGTTAGCTTCAAGAACCCTTTTTTGAATATTTATTTCCATTGATTTTACCTGACTTTATTTATGATTTATATATTTAGTGCTTGACCGGAAACCCGTGTTTGGATGAAAAGTTGCTCATATGCAAGGCGCAAGAAATTTTGAAACCGGAGTGTACTGTAGTACATGAGGATTTCAAAATTTTGCAGCAACGAAGCAGATGAGTGAGTTTTCGTTCAAACACTATTTAGTCTGCAAGTTCCAGAGAAGTTATCTCTATTTCCCTTCCCGTAAGCATTTCAACATCCCCATCCTCACAAAACTGACATTTAAATACCGGTCCTGTCACTTCCCATTTATGATCACAGGATCTACAATGAACCATTACAGCAATAAAATCAATATTCAGTCTTGCTTTTTCCAAAGGAGTATCCTTTGTAATAATTTCAAAACAAAAAGCTAAACTGTGCTCAACCACTGATGCGAGCCTCCCGATTTTCAGATTCACTTTTTCCACCTTTGGATTCTCAATCTCTTTGGGAATAGAGTCCAGGGCAATTTGTACAAGTTGCTGAGCAATTCCCATTTCGTGCATAAATTTACTTCCTTTTTGAATAAAAATTCTTTTTAAACTCTAAAAATCTGTCTTTTTTTATTGCACTCCGCATTTTATCCATCAAATCAAGGTAATAATAAATATTATGGATGGTGTTCAATCTATAGGCCAAAAGTTCTCTGGACTTATACAAATGACGAAGATAACTCCTTGAATAATTTTGACAGGTATAGCAATCACACTCTTCATCAATAGGTTCTTTGTCAAATCTGAATCTGGCATTGGAAATATTGATGGTTCCCATTGAGGTGAACAACTGACCATTTCTGGCATTTCTGGATGGCATGACACAGTCAAACATATCACAACCCATATCCACCAGCTCAACCAGGTCTTCGGGCGTGCCAACTCCCATTATATATCTGGGCTTATGAACCGGCAACAAGGGAAGCGTATGGTCTGCCATTTCATACATCAAGTCTTTGGGTTCGCCAACGCTTAACCCGCCTATTGCAAACCCGGGAAAGTCAATGCCGGTCAATTGTTCGGCAGAAAGAGACCTCAACTTTTTTGTCATACCGCCTTGTATAATCCCGAACAAATTGTTGACACTCCCTTTTGCCTGCCAGAAATCAAAACCTCGTTTTGCCCAGTAAAAAGTTTTATTTACAGCATCCATGGTCTGTTTTTCACTGGCTGGATATCCCATACAAAAATCAAGGGACATCATGATATCAGCGCCAAGAATCATTTGGATCTCAACCGCTTTTTCAGGCGAAAAAAAATGTCTTGATCCGTCAATATGGGACTGGAAAGCAACCCCTTCATCTGAAAATTTGGCCAGTTTTGCCAAAGAAAAAAACTGGAATCCCCCGGAATCCGTCAGCATGGGTTTTTCCCAGCGGATAAATTCATGAAGGCCTTCCATGTGTTGAATTACATCACACCCGGGACGCAAATATAAATGATAGGTATTGCCAAGAATAATCTGGGCCTTGCAATGATCAAGCTCTTCTACAGATATCGCTTTTACTGTCCCAAGGGTTCCCACGGGCATAAAAATCGGCGTGTCTATGACACCGTGAGCGGTTGTAATGGTTCCAAGCCTGGCTCTTGAGCCTGACAAACCGCTTATTTCCTTTGATTCTTTTAATAATTTAAAATTCAACATGTTTTTTTATTCGATGAGCATGGCATCGCCATAGCTGAAAAATCGATAATCCTTAAGTTTGGCTTCCGTGTAGGCTTCCAATATTTTTGGTCTTTTATAAAATGCAGATACCAGCATCAAAAGAGTGGACTTTGGAAGATGAAAATTAGTAATCATGGCATCTACACATTTAAAATTGTATCCTGGATATATAAAAAGATCGCACAATCCTGTTCTCGGCTTTACCCGGCCGTTTTCATCACTAAGGTATTCAAGTGTTCTAACACAGGTGGTTCCCACTGCAATAACACGTCGATTTTCATCTTTGGCCCTATTGATTGTGTCTGCATCTTTCCTGGACAAATAAAAAGTTTCGGAATGGATTTGATGATCCCTGATATCATCCACTTTTACCGGCACAAAGGTTCCATATCCAACGTGCAGGGTAATTTGTGCAAACTTGATTCCCTTGCTTAAAAGTTCATCCATTAATGCTTTTGTAAAATGAAGCCCGGCTGTCGGAGCTGCAACAGCACCCTCTTTGGATGCATAAACGGTTTGGTAATCTTCTCGATCATCTTGACTATTTGTGATATCATCTCTTTTGATATAGGGAGGTAAGGGTATTTTGCCAAAAGTTTTTAAAAATTCTAAAAATTCTCCCCCATTTAAAAATTTTATTTGTGATACACCTTTTTTTACAGATTCAACCCTTGCTTCAACTTTTTTTTCCAATAAAAGCAGTGCCCCTTTTTTCGGGCTCCTGGAGGCCTTAATCAGGCAATTGCATTTAAAAAAACCTGTTTTTTCAAGATTTTTCATCCCTGTGGAATAATCAATAATCAATACTTCAACCTTCCCGCCGGTTTGCTTTGTGCCAGACAACCTTGCAGGTACCACACGGGTATTATTGATCACCAAAATGTCATCAGGTCTCAATAATTTTGTAATGTCTTTAAATTGATAATGGGAAATGGTTTGAAATTTTCTGTCCAAATGCAAAAGCTTTGACTCACTCCTGTTTTCGCAGGGTATCTGGGCAATCTTTTCAGTCGGCAAATCATAATCATAGTCAGATAACCTGAAGGTCTTATGTAATTGAGACATCATTGCCCTTCCATGGCAAAATAAATAATGCCAAGCCCTGCCAACATCAAAACAATACCAAATTTTCTGAGCTTTGCATCCTCAAGCCCCATCATCATTTGAACCATTTCCTTCATTTTGTCCGGGAATGCAAAGTATGGCAACCCTTCAACAATCATGACCATACCTATTACACAAAAGAAAAACTTCATAATAGCCTTAGGACCACAAATTTTATAAAGCAAATGAAATTGCTTGTCTTTTGCCCCATCTACTGCGTTGCATCAAAGGCCAAATAGACAGGCTATTAAACCTTTAATGCGCCTTGTAGATGAACCACCATTTTTTAAAGATTGGCCTTCGCTATTTCAGTTTACTTTATTTCATCTGCAGTCCGTATCCTTTTTAAATTCCAGATGAATATAACGACAATCCGACATACTTTTATATTTTTAATGATTTTTATGCAATAAAAATTATAGTAATTGTTTAGCCCGTTAAAAGACGTTATCTCAAAGCCCTGTCTGATGGATATTTGCAGGAGGTTAAGCGTTTAGCATCGAACAAAAATATCCATCGTATAGGGCGGTTTCAAACATAAGGGCTTGGATAGTTACAAATTATATTGATTAATGAAAATATCAAGGTTATATAAGGAGGTTACTATTCATATATAAACAACACGCTATAAGGAAAATAATTATTTATGCTGTTTGAACCTGTTATCGGTCTTGAAGTCCACGCACAACTGAAAACTAAAAGTAAAATTTTCTGTGGCTGCTCCACTCAGTTTGGAAACCCTCCCAATGCCAATACCTGCCCGGTTTGTACAGGCATGCCGGGTGTGCTGCCCGTACTGAACAAACAGGCGGTCACGTTTGCTATTAAAGCAGCTCTTGCCACCCATTGCAAAATCAATCAGGAGAGCCGGTTTGATCGGAAAAACTATTTTTATCCTGACCTGCCAAAGGGATATCAGATATCCCAGTTTGCCCTTCCCATTGCTGAACACGGATATCTTGAAATTGATGACAACCTTTCATCTATCCTTAAAATAGGTATTACAAGGATACATATGGAAGAGGATGCAGGCAAACTGATCCATGATTCTGCAAGGGCCAGGAGCATGGTAGATCTCAACAGGACAGGTGTTCCCCTAATCGAGATTGTTAGTGAACCTGACCTTCGAACACCTCAACAGGCCGGTGCATATTTAAGAAAACTGCATTCCATTCTTAAATATATTGATGTCTGTGACTGCAACATGGAGCAGGGAAATTTTCGGTGCGATGCCAATATATCCTTAAGACCTCTGGGGCAAAAAGCTTTTGGGATAAGAGCAGAACTAAAAAACCTCAATTCTTTTAAACATGTCGAGAAGGCTATTTCCTATGAAATTGAACGGCAAACCTATGTTTTAGAAGAGGGCCGTGCTGTGATCCAGGAAACCCGGCTCTGGGACCCTGTTAAAAACAAAACCCATTCCATGCGGGGCAAGGAAGAGGCACATGACTATAGATATTTCCCTGATCCGGATCTAGTGCCCCTTATCGTTGATGACAAATGGATACTGTCTGTTGAAAAGCAAATGCCGGAACTGCCCGATGAAAAATATTCAAGATTCATTAAAGAGTATAACCTGGAAGACTATGATGCAAAAGTTTTAACCTCATCCCTTGAGCTTGCTGATTTTTTTGAAATAGTGGCCCAACCTTTAAAAGATAAAAAACAAGCTGCCAACTGGATTATCACCATTTTTTTGGGCATGTTGAACAGCAAAGACTTCTCCATTTCCAACTCACCTGTCACAGCAATTGAATTTTCAAAATTATTAACTTTAATTGAAAACAACAAAATCACTACAATAGTAGCAAAAATAGTGTTTGATGAGATGGTAAAAACAAAGAAAGACCCGGAAATTATTGTAAAAGAAAAAAATCTTGAACAGGTGTCGGATTTATCAGAACTGGAAACCATGGTCCTTGAGGTTTTCAGTGAAAATCCTGGTGAAGTTGTTTTATACAGGAATGGTAAAACCAAACTTTTCTCCTTTTTCATGGGAAAAATCATGAAAAAAACCCAGGGAAAAGCGGATCCCAAAATCGTGACACAAATGTTGAAATCAAAACTTTAAACGGAGTAAAACCTTGAAAAAAAATATTCTAATCTACAAAATAAGTCTTACCCTATTTATTTTTATGATAGTTCTCATGGGAAGCACCCAGGCCATTGCTATAACGGAAAATATCAAGACCATAGCAGTACTTCCCTTTAAAATTAATGCGCCGGAAAAATTAATCCATGTGCAAAAAGGCTTAGACCGGATGCTCTACTCCAGGTTATCCTGGAAGGACAATGTGGTGGTGATCCCCCAAAAAGAACTTCTATCATACTTGTCCGGCACTGATGGCAGCAAAGCCGGCACTGATAAAGTTAAGTCGGGTAAAGGGATAAGAGAAATTGCCCGGCTTACCCACAGCGATTTTGTACTGACTGGGGCTATTACCAAACTGGGCGGTTCCTTTAGCATTGATGTTCAGGTTTATGATATTGAAAATAAACGGTATATGGCTTTTTTTGACCAGTCCCAGAAAAGTGGTGATTTGATTGACAAAACCAATAGGATTGCAGCCACAATTAACAAAAAAATCTTTGGCCGATCCACCTTGGCATGGGAAAAAATGGAGCAGGAACAAAAAGCAGATGTTCAAAAGCAAATACGCAAAAATCCCGAATACATGATGAAAACTCCTGGGTGGCAAGATGCAGAAAAGTCACCGGGGTGGAAGATATGGAAATACATTTTTTAACTATTTGGCAGGTTTTGACTCAGGTGCACGAAGAAGAGAAAAAACCGGTACAGGATCTTTGATCCCTTTTAAAAGGACAGGCCCGAT
>JABIYQ010000336.1 GCA_018702715.1 Desulfobacula sp.
CATCCCATTTTTCATGGTGGGTCAGGGCAATGCGTTCAGCCAGTCGAATAAAACCGGCTTTTTCTCCCGTCAATATTGCCCCTCCTATAATAGTGTGCAGTTTCATGGTCTGCCACTCTTCTTTGTCAAGTTTTCCCGGTTTCATCAGAATATGATCCGGAATGCCGATTTTACCCACATCATGCATGCCGGCTGCCAGAAGAATGGATTCCACAACTGTATCATTCATCCCCATTTGTCTGGCAATGGCAGCAGAATAATGACTCATGCGCTGAATATGGGCACCCGTATCCTCGTCTTTATATTCAGCAGCCCTGGAAAGCCTCTGAATCGTACCAAAGGATGATTCCCTGATTTTTCCATAGGCTTTGTTAAGCTGTTTCGTTCTTTTTTCCACTTCATTTTCCAGGCGGGTCTGATAATTTATCAGATGATCATGAAAGGCCTTGACCTTGATAAGAGAACGCACCCGGGCGATCAGTTCAGTCTTGTCAACGGGTTTTGATAAAAAATCGTCAGCACCGGCTTCAAAGGCTTTTACTCTGTCCTCAACATCATACAGAGAGGTGACCATGACAATGGGAATATGGCATGTTTCATTGTTGGCTTTAAGCACTTGTGCAACTTCAAACCCGTTCATACCCGGCATCATCACATCCAACAGGATTACATCGGGAAGGCAGGTTTTAATGATATCAATGGCCTGTTTTCCACTCTCAACCAGGACTGCATCATACCCCTTGGAAATGAGCATTGCCTCCATCATACGCAGGTTGCGCGCTTCATCATCCACCACAAGAATGCGGCCCGATCCAGAGTTAAAATCGCCAAATGCCCGGGCTTGACCATTTACCAGTGTCATATCCTTTACCTCCCTGACCTTTGGATCACCTGTCTTTCTTATTCAGAAATCCTTTAACGATATTGGAAAATAGTTTGATATCCAGGGGCTTGGTAATATAGCCGTTACATCCGGCCAGTGTTGCTTTTTCTTCATCCCCTTTCATGGCATGGGCCGTCATGGCAACAATGGGAATGTCCCTGGTTCTTTCATCACCTCTTATAAGTTTTGCAGCCTCAAGTCCGTCCATGCCCGGCAGGGAAATATCCATGAGAATGAGGTTTGGCAACTGCTCTCTGGCAAGGGACACCCCTTTTTCCGCTGTGTCCGCCTGAAGGGCAGTAAAGCCTGCGATTTCCAGAAGATCATTGGCCAATTCCATATTCATGCGGTTATCTTCAACAATTAATATCTTTTCTCCAGCCATTTTTCACCATCCTTTCACTTTTTATCAATCAGACTTTCAAGACTATCCAGAAAAATCTGCTTTTCTATGGGTTTAACAAAATACCGGTCAGCTCCCAGGGCGAAACCCTTTTGCTTTTCATCAACTATACTTATGACTATCACTGGAATATTACGGGTATCGGGCTTGGCCTTGAGCTCTTTTAATATGGCAAACCCATTCCGGCCCGGAAGAATGATGTCAAGGGTTATGACAACCGGTTTGTATTTTTCTGCCTTTTCAATCACCTCTTCCCCTGTTAAGGCGTGCACAACCCCATAGCCTGCCTGTGTAAGATAATCCGATAAAAGTTCCCTTGCATGGGAATCATCTTCAACCATCAGCACTGTGGTCTTTTTTCTCCCATCCCTGGAGGACTCAATGGTATCGGTTTTCTTATGTCCCCCGTTAATTTTAAACGGAATGGTAAAGGCAAAAGCGCTCCCCTTTCCCAGCCCTTTGCTGTGAACCCATATCCTGCCACCAAAAAGTTCAACTAAATGCCGGGTGAGAGCAAGCCCAAGACCCGTCCCCTCCTGTTTGCGGGCATAGGTGGAATCAATCTGCTCAAATTCGCCAAATACCCTTTCCTGATCTTCCGGCTCAATACCGATACCCGTATCAGTCACGCTGACCCTTATATATTGAATATTGAAAATTGAAGATTGAAGATTATTATTTGGTGATTGAAGATCATCGCTCTTACTTTGCGCCTTTGCGCCTTTGCGAGAGACATTGTCACCTGCACCTTTACCAGAGACATTGTCACCAGAATCCGAAACCAATTCCACAGCAATACTGATTTTTCCCCCTTTTGGCGTGAATTTGACAGCATTGGACAAAAGATTGAACATAACCTGTTTAAGCTTTTGCGCATCCGCCTCAATCTGCCGGAATAAAAGCTCCTGGTTCACCTTAAGATCCAGATTAATGCCCTTTTTCATGGCCATTTCCCTGACCATGACAAGGCAGGCCTCAAGCAGGCTCCTGATGTTGACCATTGACAATTCCAGCTCAATTTTACCTGCCTCCACCTTGGAAATATCCAGAATGTCATTGATCAACCCCAACAGATGCTTGCCGCTGGCCAATATATTGCTCACATATCTTTCCTGTTTTGCATTCAGCTCACCAAAGACTTTTTCACCCAGAATTTCCGAAAACCCAATAATGGCATTCAAGGGAGTGCGCAACTCATGGCTCATAGTGGCTAAAAACTTACTCTTGCTCTGGCTTGCCTCTTCAGCCGTTTTTCTGGCCCTGTTCAATATGAGCACCCGTTGTTTCTGCTCCTGTATCGTGCGATTCAGATTAACCAGGGAGAGCACCCCCAGGCAAAGGATCAAAAAAATACCTATTATCATGACCATGGTGACGATGCCAATATGATAGGCTACCTGACCTCTTTTCAGATCCAATATTTTTTTTTCTTCCTTTACCATTTTGGCCACCAGAAGGCGGACCTGATCCATTATGTCCTTTCCCTTATCTGTTCTAACCTTTTGAAGGGCCTTATCCAGCCCCTGGTGCTCATACACTAAGACGGTTTCTTTAAGATCATCCATTTTAAAGACAACCATCTTTTTAAGCGTTTCCAGATTTTTATTCTGCACAGGGTTGTCCCGGATCAATTTTTCTATTGTTAAAAAAGCATTCTCAATTTTTTGGGAGGCCTCAAGATAGGGTTTCAAATAATCAACATCACTGGTTAAAAGATAACCGCGTTTTCCCGTCTCAGCATCCTTGACATCGGAAAATACCTCACCCATCTTGTTGAGCAGTTCATAGGTCTGTGTTCCCAGCACGATATCCTCCCGAAGCCTGTGAAACCCCCAGAAAGCAACCCCCATAATGATTATGATCAGAACAATGACTGCCAGAAACCCGTAACCGCTTTTTAAGATTTTCAGCATATCCGGATCTGAAACGGTCAGGGATCTGATGGTTTTCATCGACGGTTTTTGTTTCATTTATTTGCTCCTTTAGGTTCTTTTTTCCTGATATCTTCTAAAACAGGAATCACAAAGAAAAACCGGCTGCCTTTGCCCTCCCCAAAACTTTTTGCCCATATACGTCCCCCGTGCATCTCAATGATACGTCTGACCAGGGAAAGCCCCAGCCCTGTTCCGGCAGTCTTGTCCGTGAGCCCCCCTTTTATCTGAAAAAAATCCTCAAAAATCTTTTCCTGATCCCCTGGTGCAATGCCGATTCCAGAATCAGTCACACTGACCCTTATATATTGAAGATTGACTATTGAAGATTGAATATTGTTTGTTGAAGATTGAATATTGTCACCTGCTGATTGAAACTCATTGATCTTGCTTTGCGCCTTTGCGCCTTTGCGAGAAACATTTTCACCTGCGCCTTTGCCACAAATAGTGTCTTCAGAATCCAAAATCAATTCTGCCGCAATACTGATTTTTCCCCTTTTTGGGGTAAATTTAACGGCATTGTCCACAAGATCCATCATGACCTGTTTTAATCTTTGTTCATCCGCCCGGACAAAAAGACCTGCAACCTTTCTTGAAATATTAAGATCCGGCAAAATAAAATGTTTTTGGGTTTTCTCCCGGATCAGGGGAAACAGATTTTCCAGAAAACAGACCATATCCAGGGGTTTTAATTTAAGGGCATCTGTTTTCTTTTCTATCTGGGTAAGGTTCAAGATATCTTCAATAAGAGAATTCAGGTGTTTACCGCTTGTCAGGATATCCTTTACATAGCTCTTCTGTTTTGGGGTGAGCGGGCCGAAATGTTCATCTTTTAAAACCTCTGAAAAACCAATGATGGCATTTAAAGGGGTTCTCAGTTCATGGCTCATGCTGCTTAAAAAATTGGTCTTGGCAATGTTGGCACCTTCTGCTTTTTCCCTGGCCAGAATAAGCTGGGCATTGGTTTGCTTTAAATCAAGGGTTCTTTTTTCAACACGATCCTCAAGTCCTGCATTGGCATTTTCTAATCCCATGACAAGTTTTTTATTTTCCAGACACAGCCTGCGATGTTCCAGCGCCTGGTTTACGGAAATAATCAGATCATCTATATTTTCCAGAGGTTTTCTCAGGTAATCATAAGCCCGGCAGTCTCTTAAGGTGGATATGGCTGTTTCAATACTGGCATAACCCGTTAAAACGATCACTTCTGCATATTCATCCCTTTGTTTGACCTGCTCTAAAACCTCAAGTCCGCCCATTTTCGGCATTTTTAAATCCGTTATCACCAGGGCAAAAGACTCAGATCTAAACATTTCAATGGCCTCTTTTCCATTGCCTGCCTTTTTGACCTGATACCCCTCTTCCGACAGAAGATGATCAATCTGGTCTAGGATATCAGGTTCATCATCCACGATTAAAATTTTTTCTTTCATGATTACCCCTATTGGAATTTAATATTTAATATTGTTCATTCTTCAATATTCAATCTTCAATTTTATCTGAAACGTAGTCCCCCCAGCCCCGGTTTGCACCACCTCAATCTCTCCCCCATGCGCCTTAATAATCCCATGGCTGATGGAAAGTCCCAGCCCCGTGCCCTTGCCCGCATTCTTTGTGGTAAAAAAAGGATCAAAGATCTTATCTTTTTTATCTTTGGGAATTCCGCTTCCATTGTCTTTGATCAGAATCTGGACCTTATCTTTATTCTTGTCTGAAACCCGGGTTGTGATGATGATCTCCCCTTGAAAATCTGCTTTCTCTTTTCTGTTTTCCATTTTTGCCCTTGATACCACAGCATCCCTTGCATTGGACAACAGGTTGAGAAAAACCTGCTCCAACTTGTTGGCATCCCCTGATACCTTTGGAAGCGCTGGTGAAAAATTTTCTTTAATGATAATATTTCTAAGTTTGAGCTGTTCACCGATCATCAAAAAACAACCCTTGAAAACCTTGTTCACATCCAGGGAAGACAATCCCATTTCCTCCTGGCGGGAAAATGTCCTGAGATGATTAATGATATTCATCATGCGTTTGGTATTTTTTTCAATGGATTTAAAGCTCTCGTCAAGTTTATTGATATCCGGCAGGCTTTGATTAATAATATCTTTACCAAGTCTTCTTAAGGATAGCTGACTAGTTGTGCGGATGACCATTAAAGGCTGGTTCAATTCATGGGCCACGCCGGCGGCAAGCTCTCCTATGGAAGCAAGCTTGCCGGACTGGACCAACTGGTTCTGGGTCTGTGTCAGGTCTTGCAGGGATTTTTTAAGTTCTTCCCGGGCAAAGACCAGCCTATCTTTTGAAACGGTAATATTATCCAGATCCTCCACCATCCGATTAAAGGCCTGGGCCAGCAAACCTATTTCATCTTTGTTCGTTATCTTAACCCTAAAGTCAAGATCGCCCTTTGCAACCTTTTGTACAGCTCGAGTTAATAACACCACCGGCCTTGCCAGATACCAACCTATAAACAGTGAAAACCCGGCAAATATAGCTATTAAAATTAGCGATATCTTTACAATGATTATGGTCATTTTATGAATGGGTTCAAATATTTCATCCAGAGGGGTTTCCTTCAATAAATACCAGCCATGGCCTTTATAGGCAAAGCGCCCCTTTTGAATAGCTACAGTAGCCAATACAGCACCTTTGTGAATGCCACCATGGGTGGCGGTGCTGTGGTCAGATTCTAAGGTGAATATTTTTTCATTCAAAGTTTTTAAATTACCCGGGAAACGATTTTTCAAAATTTCAGCCCTTTGTTCTGTTTTTGTTGCAATGACCAGTCCCTGTTTATTAAAAAGATGTACCATTACTCTTGGATTGGCTGATTCAAATAATTGAAGGACAGCATCCCAGGCAAAATGCCCCATGATAACCCCAAGGGTCTTCTGGTTGAAATCATCAAAAACAGGCGCGGCAAACACAATGGTTGGCTCTTCCATGTAATCGGAAAATACCAGATCAGAAAAAGACACCTTCATTGTTTGAGATTTAATCGCCTTTTGAAATATCAGACTACAGGCTTTATCGTGACCAATATCCTGGCCCGCACTTTCCCGCCCAACGGACTCTAATATGATTCCCTTTCTTGAGATCAAAGATAAGCTGTTCCAGGGGCCCGTGAGAAAAAATTTTTCATTCAGTACATGGTAAAGATCAACTTCAATTTTGGACTTGGCCTGTAACGAATGTTCCAATACCTCTTTCATAACCTTTTCACGGCTGAGCAGTAAAATTTGCTGATGGGCCTGAAACAGGGTGCGGTCGATTTCTCCCATAAGATTGGCGGACGCGGCAATCTGTTCCCTGCCGATATTGGCTGTCATGATGCGGCGGGTGTAAATTATGGTGATATTCGTTATGACAATAATAACGATTATGGATAGTCCCATGGAATAGATAAAAATTTTTCCGCTCAGTTTCATAAATTTCCCCTAAAACCCCGGGATTGTGCAATTATGCCGGGTTCATTATAGCAGGCTGACCCTTCTTTATTTCTAAGGCTGATCAAGATTTCGTATCCAGGATGAATCCAGATAATCAATGCTTTTGAGCCGTTTTTCAATAACCTTTTTTTTCGCCATGAAATTGTTCATCTGTTTCCAGGAACCATGCAGGGAGTTAAGGCCTGATCCATAGGAAAAAGCAGTAAGATTATCTTGCAGATCCAATAGCTTATCCAGTTGTGCAATGGTTTGAACCTCCTGGATCGTTTTGTTGTACATGTTTGCAATAATGGTAAATGCCGGGTCTGGGTTTTCTTTGATAAATTGTGTGGTTTTATGCCAGACCCTGACATAGGCCTGCACATCCCCGGGTCTTTCCTGGATGAAACGGCGATGGAAAACATTGCCGTTTGGAGACATGCCGGGAATTTGAGAGGTGTCAATGAGTTTTATGCCCTTTTCTTTTTCCACGGCCTCACTCACAAAGGGTTCCCATGTAATTATGGCATCCACCTTGTTTTCTGCAAATGCCCTGACCATTTTCTCGGCATGCATATTGACCTTGATCACCTCCCTGGACGAAAGTCCCTGGTTTTCTAAGAAAATATCCAGTTCATATTCCAGATAAGTCCCCAGGGCTACGGCTATTTTTTTGCCTTTAAGCTCATGTATGGTTTCGATTCCCGGCCTTGCCACGATCGCCTCCACTCCTGATGAGTTATCTGGATTCAGGATAAAAACAAGATCCCGGTTCTGGCTGAGATAGATGATATAATCAAACAGGGAAAAATTGTTTTGATCCATTCTGCCTTCAACCATATTGTCCAGGGATACAAAATAATCAGTATCCGTAAAAATGACCTCGACATTTAAGCCTGCCTCTTTGAACCAGCCCTTTTTTTCTGCAATTAAAACCCAGAATGATCCGGGCCAGTATGCCCCGGCGATTTTCATGGGCAACCCGGAAAGTGGATGACCATTTTGCTCCTTTGGGGTCTTTTGAAGCCCGCTAAACGCTAAAATGGCTATAGCAGCCATAATCAGGATGAATATGATCATTTTGTTTTTAACCACTTTAAAATACCTCCGGTTTTATTAATCAGGTTAACGGCATTTGCAGCAGACAGCCCATCAATGCCAGTAAGGCTCACAATCTGCAAGGGGAAACCATAAGGTAAACCAGGTGCCTTGTCCCAAAGTACTTTTGACTTCAATGGTACCCTGATGTTCTTCCACCATCTTTTTGACAACACTCATCCCCAGACCTGTCCCATGTTTTTTGGTTGTAAAATAGGGTGTAAAAATGTTGTCCATATGATCCGGGGCAATACCCGTGCCGTTGTCTTGGAGCTGTACCTTAATCTGTGTCAGGCTGATGTGGATCAGGATGTTAAGACTTGATAATTTTTCAGATGAGTTGCCCATGGCTTCTACTGCATTGAGGATCAGGTTTTTAAATACCTGTTCAATACTGAATTGATCCCCAAAAACAAGGCAATCCTGTGTTGTCCATTCCGTCACAAGCTCAATATTCTTAATTTCCAGCAAAGGCTCAAACATGAGGATGCAGTTTAATACAATATCTTTTATATCAAATCTCTCATGTCTGTAATAAACCGTTTTTTCAATGGCCATTATCTTTTCATTAATGGTGCTTATGCTTGCCGTTGCCCTGATTATTCCTTCTAAATAATGATGAATGCTCATTTTATTATCCAGACTGGACATGGCCATTTTCGCATTGGCATTGATCACGGTGAGCGGGTTGTTGATCTGGTGGACAAACATGGATAAAGACGGGGAAGATAACATCGTCTCATTTTCCATTGAAATAGATGAATTTATCGCGGGTACGATGGATATTTTTTGATAATCCGCCAGCATCTCCTGTAATTTTTTCTCATTTTGTTCCTGTTTCAGGGCCCGTTTGTTAAGACCCTGGTTTATGGCGTTTTCCACACAGGAAATATAAAGGGGCTTTATCAAATAATCGCTGACTTCAAGGCGGATGGCTTCAATGGAACTTTTAAGACTTTTATTGCCCGTAATCACAATGGGGATGATATCAGGTGAAATAAGCTTCATATTCCTGATAACCTCAAACCCATCCATATCCGGAAGGCCTAAATCTGCCAGAAGAACATCATAGGTTTTCTTTTTTCCCAGCATGATCCCCGTTTTTCCATCCTGGACCAGATCCACTTGTGAATCCTTTAACGATATCCCCATGGATAATGCTTTGCGTATGGCATCATCATCCTCAACAACTAATATATTGATCATTGTTTTCTCCCCAGGGTTTAAAGACTTAGTTGGGTATTCATCCTTGAATCTATTAGAATAGCAACTATCATGCCCAGGGGTCTTAAGGTTATATTTTTAATGGATGTATTGAAAAATCAAAGCCTTATAATTTGTAATGCTGTTTTTAAGAGATGTGATTTTCACAATAAACTGAGAAAAATTATCAACTGCTGATAATTTTTATTATTGTAGAGGGTTTTGAATGTTCTTTCAAAAGGCGGAAAAAATAATTATTCTGATCTTTAAACGGGACAGAGCCATTTCAATGGTTTTGGCAGATTTTCAAAAACTGAATCTACCTATCACATAAATTTATGGGACTTTTAAGGGAGCTTAAGTTCCTTGCAGAAAGTTTCCACGGGAAGTACTCTTATCCCATTTTTTTTATAATCTTTTGTACCCTGGTGTACCTGGTAAAAATCAGGTATCTGTGTCCTTTCCTTGAAATAAAAAATAGCAGGATTTATACTCTTTTCCCCGGTTTTGCACTCCACTGCAAACTTGGGAACACCTTCTTTTAATACAACAAAATCAATTTCTCGTTTGTCAGTATCCCTTAAAAATCGCAATTCCATGGAAAACCCTTCTGTGTCTTCGATAAAATTACAATACTTTAAAAGGTGTGAGGCAATAAAATTTTCAAACTTTGGGCCATTATCAGGCAGTAGTGACCAGTCCCATAAGTACAGTTTCTGCTCTTTTTTAACGGCACGTACTTTTGGGGGACCATATGGAGGAATTCTAAAACAATAATACATTCTTTCAAATATTATCAGCCACCTTTCAGCTGTTTCATGGGCAACCTGAAGCATTTCTTTGATATTTTTTACAGACAGCGGTGAACCAACGCGATTGGGAAGCTCCCGGGCAAGCAATTCAAGCAGGCTGATCTCTTTTATATTTTCAAGGTCCCTTATATCTTCATAAATAACCCGCTGAAGTCTTTCCCTTTGCCACCTTCTCCAGAATTTTTCCTCTGCTCTTAATAAGGGTTCAGGAAAACCGCCAAATTTCAACAAAATTTCAAAATCTTTTTTACCAGGGTCAGGATTCAATTCTGTAAGGGAAAACGGGTGCAAACGATAGTAATGGTATCTTCCCTGTAAAGAATCCCCGCCTTTTCTGTAATGATCCAGCCTTGCCGAGCCTGTGATAATAAATGATATCTCAGATTTATTGGTATCGTAAAAACCTTTTATAAGATTACGCCATCTGGCAAATTTATGAATTTCATCTATAACTATGCATTTTTCCTTTGATGGCAATTCTCCTTTTAGCAGTAAAGGTCTTATTGAAATATCATCCCAGTTAAGGTATGCAGGCTGGCTTTCACTGGGCTTGGGTAAAAATGTCAGGGCAAAAGTAGTTTTTCCTACCTGTCTTGGCCCTCCAATAAAAACCATTCTGGTTTCAAGATCATTTGCCACATGATTTTTAATATATCTTTGTTTGATTTTTCCCACAG
>JABIYQ010000245.1 GCA_018702715.1 Desulfobacula sp.
CCAGTCTGAGAGTTGGGGCACATATTCAATTTCAAGACCCTTCAGAATAGTCAACTTGTGACTGTAAATCTTTTGTACACTGTTAATTTCATCCCTGTAGGATCCGATTTTATCCATGTCCACGCTATACCACGGATTAAAGGGGAGCGGCATATGGTCGGTAATGGCGATGGTTGTCAATCCTTTTTCAATGGCTGATCTCGCCAAATCTTCAATGGTGCCTTTTCCGTCTGAATAGTGTGAATGCATGTGGAGGTCGCAGAAAAAATCAATGGTCACAATAATATTTCCTTTAGCCGTAGAAAATTGGATAAATTTTTCTTCCCAAGGCTTTTAAGATAGAAGGCATTGATCATGCTCTGGACATGAATTTTTTTGTTTCAGTATTGACCTTGACCATTTCCCCGACCTCAAGATATTCCGGGACCTGTATCTCAACACCGTTTGAAAGGGTTGCGGGCTTGGTTCTTGCTGTTGCACTTGCCCCTTTGAGACCGGGAGCTGTTTCTAATATTTCAAAAACAAGAGATTTTGGAATTTCAATGGAAACCATGTTGTCATCTATGATGAGGGCAATAATACCTTCCATGCCGTCTGTTATCCATATAAGCTCATCTTCTATTACATCTTCTTCTATCATGTACTGGGAATACTCCTGGGTATCCATGAATACATGAAGAACACCGTCAGGATAAAGATATTGTGCAGGTCTTCGCAGAAGGGCGACCTCACTTAACATATCATTTCCCTTAAAGGTTTCTTCATATTTTTGTTTGGTCTTAATATTACTGAATCTGACCCGGTAAAGGGTTACAGCTCCTCTAGCAGAGGGAGATCTCACATCGATTTGTTTAACCATATAGGCTTCATCATTTATCTCAACAACATTTCCTTTTTTTAAATCACAAGCCTTGGGCATTTTATGTTCTCCTGAATGGTATTTTTTTATTTTTATCTTTTTTTTCTGATCTTTTTTTCATGTCTTTAACATTTTTAATAATTTAAGTAAATTCAAAGGTCTCGATAAAAAATTTTACCCATATCAATATCTATTGGTGCGTAAAAATTAACCCCGACAAATTGCTATTGACACACTTATTGTTGTACAATAAAAAATATTGGTAAATATCAGGAAAGAAAGTTCATGGAATAAAGCTTATTTTAAGCGAAAAAAAAAGGCCTTTCAGGAGTCTAATGAATGCAGCAAACCAAAAAAGTTGACTGGAAAAAAAATCTGGTTTCTCCAGAAGAAGCCTTGGCAAAAATCCGACCAGGCACGACTGTTTTTATTGGGACCGGTCCTGCAGCGCCGCTAACCCTCATGCAATCTCTTTTGGAATCTGATGGACGAAATGTCAGGGATATTGAACTCGTTCAACTGGCCATCCAGGGGAATGTGATTCTATCTGTCCAGGATCTTAAAACCTATAATTATTGTTTGATAACATTTTTTTCAGGATTTATTTCCTCACAAACAGTTAAGTCCGGACTGGTAGACATGATTCCAGCTTATTCATCTGAAATACCTGAACTCATTAATAAAGGGAAAGTTTTGATTGATGTAGCCTTTATCCAGATTACACCACCGGATTCTGCCGGTTATTGCAGCCTTGGTGTTGCAGTGGATGTTGCAAGGGAAGCCATGAACAAAGCCAGTCTAGTTGTTGGAGAAATTAATACGGATATGCCTTTTACCTATGGAGACACCTTTGTTTCCATAAAAGAATTCGATCTTCTTATTAACTCAACAAATAAACGGGTTCCCTACAGGCGTCATAAAGTTAGTATACAAATGAAAAAGGTTGCTGAAAATGTGGCTTCCGTCATTA
Organism: Desulfobacula sp.; assembly: GCA_018702715.1. Classification (GTDB taxonomy): domain Bacteria; phylum Desulfobacterota; class Desulfobacteria; order Desulfobacterales; family Desulfobacteraceae; genus Desulfobacula. Next base: position 1,830 of record JABIYQ010000245.1, read on the forward strand.
AGGATGGAGACTGTCTTGCTTTTTCAAACAGTTCGTTGTTTGAAGCACTGGGGCCTCAACTGAAAGATAAAAAAGATTTAGGATTTCATTCTCTTTATTTTACCGATGCCATGGCCGAGCTTGTTAAATGTGGCGCTGTGACCAATTCAAGAAAAACACCCTTTCGCGGCAAATCCCTGACATCTTATGCCCTGGGATCAAAAAAACTCATGAAATGGCTCCACCGTAACCCCCTGGTTGAATTTCAAGGCACTGACTTTGTCTGCAACCCCATATTTATTGGAAA
>JABIYQ010000348.1 GCA_018702715.1 Desulfobacula sp.
ATAACTAATAAATTTTTTAAAAGAGGAGGTGATAAACATGACCGCATAAAAATAAAAATAGACAATTTGTTTTCGCAAGTGGCTTGTCTCCATAGTGGTGGCAAGCTTTTGTTATTTAACCCAGTCAAAAAGAAAGGAATTATTAAAATGACTGAAGAAAAAGTTAAATCGAAGACTCCAAGACCCAAAAAGGTCAAGGACTTTGACAAAATGGCAATGGTAGAACCGGCTTTGAGTATTGATATCTTCCAGCCCAAAGTATTCGGTGATAATGAAAATCAGGATGGTCTTACAATGGATTCTACATCGATTACAGAGATCAGCATTGTCCATAATCATGAATATTCCAATCAGATATTGGCCAGAGCAAAGAAAGCCTTTAATCCAACAAAACTGGAAAAGCTCAAAGAGAAAAAGCCTGGCAAATATCTGGAGGAAGCAAAAGACCAGGTTGAGGAATTGTGCTCCTGCATCGAGGCTTTGATAACGCATACTGCCCTTTTTACGGTAAGCTTGCTTATTGCAATTGGGCTAACCCTTGATGATGTTGAAGCTTATTTTGGAAAAAAATCCAAGTATATGAAATGGCTTCGTGAAAATTTTGGTCATTCCCATCTGAGGTATTTTCAGCATGCAAAACAACTCGCTAAAATGGGTGAGTTTGCTCGAAAATATGCTGCTCTGGGTAAAAACAGACTTCTTGAATTTGCCCGGATTAAAACAAAGCTTGAAACAGATGAGGGCGATCTTTTGACCGAACATCCATTCCAGGATATCACGGAGGATATTGATGGAGTTCTTTTTTCAGAGCATGTAGATTCAATCATCACTTATTATCGGATGATAGAGGCCGGTATTGATTTTATTATTTTTGAACAAGCAAGCTTAATTGCAGCCATGCTTCATAAATCTATAGCCGTTAAAATGGCCAAAGGGATTAAAATCTGGCTGGATAAGTTCGAAAGCCCGGAAAAAAAGCAAGAAGCATTTAATCATTTTCTATTAAATAAGCTGGCCTTCCCCTACGAAACTAAAGAGGAAGGACCAATCAATGAAACCAAAGCAAGCCTTAACAGGGTGATGGGTAAAATTCTTGATTTCTATGAAAGAGTGGATATTGAAGATGAAGTATGGGTCCTTTCATATAAGGATCGTGTTGATAAAAGTATGCTCATTAAGATTCATGGGGCCATTGTGAATCTTGCAGAAAAATTCACCATAAACCTTGAAGAGGATAATCAAAATAATAATGACAAAGATGAAAATAAAGGAGAAAAAAATGACTAAGATTTATTGCGTAATCGATCAGGCGGATATAATTCCATACTATCACAAAATAACAGGGCAGAAAATGCGGGTTCTGATATCGTACTTTTACATTAAAGGTCAGATTTATAAAATGATCTGTAAATATAAGAATGATATGATAGAGGAAATCATCCTTGATTGTGGAGCATATTCAGCCCGAAATGGAAATATAGCTCTATCTATTTCAGAGTACACGAAGTATCTGCTGATGTATGGGCACCATTTTGATCATTGCTTTAACATGGATGATGATTTTCTCAATCCAGACCATAACTTCACTAATCAGGTTTTCCTGGAGAATGCCTTACCAGAAGGATTTAGGAGACCAATTCCGGTAATTCATGATTCTGAAAATCCTTTTGAAGAGATTGAAATTTATGTCGATCAAGGACATGATTACATCGCTGTTGGTTCTAATAAGAAACTGGATTATGATACTTGGTCAAAAATTAAGGATCAATATCCTGACCTGAGATTGCATATGTTTGGGAACCTTAATAGAAAAATGCTCTTTAAGCACAAACCCTATTCTGCAGATTCAGCCAGTTGGGCACATAATGCAGGATTTGGTTCCATCTTTTATTATCATCCTGGTGAAGATAAAGAATATAATATCTACCTGGGAGAAATGGAAAATACAGAGGATAAGAAACTCTATTTCAGCGATTTTAAATACAAAAAAGAGCTGAGAGAGCATCTGCATAATACGTTCAAGTTTGAGTACGAGGATTTGCTCAAAAGCAGCTATAACAAATGGGTTGTCAATCTTCACTACTTCAGACAACTGGAAGACCTGGTTAACGCCAGCAAATAACATAGCAAATAGCGAACAGCAGTTCGTTTTTTAATTAATCGGTAAGGCTGCATATTGTGCGGTCTTTTTTATTTTAAAGGGGGTTTCGCCACAATGGGGAGGCCCCTTTATTATTTTATACATAGCCTAGGAGAACAACAATGAAA
>JABIYQ010000005.1 GCA_018702715.1 Desulfobacula sp.
CGGCCTCTATTGTTTCATAAATCCGTGTACCGGCCTGGCCCAGTGACTCACTACCATCCATAATCTGGTGAACAGAAATATCCATGTGATCTCTGAGATGATTCCAGGTTTTTTCATTTCCGGTAATTTTAATAACCGGGACAAAGGGGAACCCTTGGGGTGCTCCCCGTCCTGTGGTAAAAGTGATGACATTGCATCCTGCAGCAGCCAATCCGGTAAGAAGCTCGGGTTCTCTCCCTGGTGAGTCCATCACTACCAACCCCTTTACACAGGGTGCCTGGCCATATTCATAAACATCCTGTACCACTGCACTGCCTGCTTTTGCGATGGCACCCAGGGATTTTTCCTCTATGGTGCTCAGTCCGCCTGCAATGTTGCCAGGGGTTGGCTGACCACCACGCATGTCCACGCCAACTGCCTTGACACTGTTTTCCATTCGCTCGACCAGAGCCAGAATTTTACGGGCAGTCGATTCATCTTTGGATTGGGAGGCCATAATATGTTCCGCTCCGATAAATTCAGTGACTTCGCCCATGATGACCACTGCATCTTCATCTGCCAGTCGTTCAGTCACCATGCCCAGAGCAGGATTGGCAGCCAACCCGGAAGTGGTATCGGAACTGCCGCATTTTAATCCCAGCACAATATCACTGGAATCGCATTCCACAGGCTTAACCAAGGAGGCCTGGATGGCCATCTCCTGGGCGATAAGCACACCCTCGGCCATGGTTTTGGCTGCACCGCCTATTTCCTGGATAACCAGAGTCTTCACCGGTCTACCGCTGTCGGAAACCGCCTTTTGCACCGTATCCATCTCGGTGCCTTCACAACCCAGGCTGATGAGCAGTACAGCCGCCAGATTAGGGTTACAACCCAGACCGCACAGGGTTTCGGTTACCCGTGTTAAATCAGGCGGAGTCTGGCAACACCCCTGTTGGTGAGTAAAAAAAACGGTCCCGCTGACTCTATCAGCAATTCCTTTTGCCACTTCATTGGCGCAAACTACGGTTGAGATGATACCCACATAGTTGCGGGTGCCTACCTTGCCGTTCGGCCTGCGATAACCTAAAAATTTCATTATTGCACCTTTTATCTAATATTGTAGAATAAGAATCCGGTTCAAGCCAAGTCCCCTCGACCGCGCAAGCTCTCCATGTTATGTACATGGACGTGCCTGCCAGGTTCAATATCACGGGTGGTGCGGCCGATACCGCAATTGTATTTGAGCACAGATTCGCCTTTGGTTATGGTGCGCAGTGCAAACTTATGTCCGTAGGCGATATCTTCAGTGACCCGAATTAAGATGGTTTTTTCGTTTATTCCCACTGTCACCTCTGTTCCCGCAGCTAAATCTTTAATGGCCGTGGCCACGTTATCTTGTTCTTTTATAGCGATAGCTGTTCTTTTCATTCAGTCCTCATTTTATAGGTCTTCTGCACTACAAATCTGGAAGTATCCAATCTCCTGGAGCTGAGAATTTTTCCTTCTCAAATACTTTAAAGACTCATTATGCGAATTATTTGATTCCAATCAACTACGATTCGATGTTCAACAGTTCAATATAAGCATCTGAACATGAATCACTGTTGGCTCAGACACTATCATTTATTACATAAAATCATATTACCTAAAATCGTATTACCTATTTTAAAATCTTTGTCAAGTATAAAATTAAATTTGCTTGACCATATTTTTCGAATGCACTTTTCGACAAAATAAAATCCTATGAGGCCTTTGTTTAATGGAAGATGAATTTTTATCAGCATTAAAAAATTAATGCGGTGAAAAACTGAAATTACAAACAAATCAGCACAGCAATAGCAATGCCTCTGAAAATATTTTATACGCAACACTGAAAAACTGTTGACAATAAATTTCACATAGGTAATATGATTTTACTATAATAAATACTATTGTGAAAAAATACTGCTAACAAAGGGGCTAACCTTTCAAAAGGAGAATATATCTTGCAATTAGTGCCCTTTAGAAATATGTTTGCCTATGATAAATTTTATTAAAATATTGAAACATCTTTTCATAAATAGGGTATTTTAATCCAATTGCCTTGGAGAATTAAAATTTGGTTTATAAACGGCTAATATCGAGTAATCTTGTCGGGCAGGTCTTTGATGCATTAAAGAAGGATATCCTTTCCGGAAAAATTAAGATAGGAGAGAAACTTCCCAGACAAGAAGAGCTGGCAGCTCAATTTGGTGTTTCAAGGCCTGTCATAAGAGAGGCACAAAACAAGTTGTCTTCCATTGGGCTGATTGATAGCCAGCAAGGACGTGGTACATTTGTTTGTGCAGCAGAAGCCACAAACCTTATTGAATCTCTTATGCATAAATTTAACTCAGAAAATGATAGTTTTAAGGAATTGTTTGAAGTCCGGTTTCTTCTTGAAGGCGCCATAATAAAAATGGCGGCTGACAAAATATCAAAGAAAAATCTGGTTAATATGCGATTCTATATGGATCATATGAACGAATGTGTTAAAAAAAAGGATTATAGCCGGGTCCCTCATTTTGATATGGGATTTCACAACGAACTGGTTCTTGCTACTGATAATTCACTTTTACAGCAATTGTATGAATCTATATATGAAATAGGTTCAAACTATATTTATACTCAATGTTTCTCCGAAGAGATCCTGGTTAAAGCATGTAATGATCATCAAAAAATTTATTCTGCATTGAAAAACCAAGATTATGAAAAGGCAGAAAAATGTATGAAGCAACATATAAAAGAGATATTTGAGATGACAAAATAAAATTTTTTTTCAAAAAATAGGTAATATGATTATATTGTAATAGATAATATGATTTAATTGTTGTGGCATGAATGATCGAAATCATGGCCAAAATCATACTCACCAATAAATATAATTAAACCGCGCTCCAAAGGCTGACAAGCCAAAATGGATAAGTCATTCGGAGCGTACAACAATAAACAAAAAGTGAAAAAGGAGAACAATCATGGTAGGTAAAAAAATTTTTACAATC
>JABIYQ010000004.1 GCA_018702715.1 Desulfobacula sp.
CAATCGATCATCACTTGATCTAAAAGGAATTTCTTATACCATTTCCCTTGAAGGGCATAAAGTTATGACCGGCGTATCAAACAAACTTCCTAAGATAGAAGCCTATGGTGAAGGGGAAGTTTTACTGACCGCATCAGTAGATCTTTTCAGAAGCATAAAATTTTTTACCGATCTTGTGAAGAGTCAGAATAAAAACAATATTGCCTACAGCCTTATGGCAAAGCTTGATGCGGGAACCCTGCATCCATTAATTTACACCACAAAAAAAGGGCAGATCAATCTTAACCAGGCCATAAAAAAACAATAAATGAACAGATTTATAAAATATTCTTGCTGCATAGCTCTGATTGCACTTTCTTTTTCCTGTGCCTCACGCAAAGAAACGGTTTATCAAAACCACATCCCGGCAACACAAAAAAAACCACCTATCCAGGATTCAGACCAGGGCTCTTCCTCAATCAAATTATCAGAACAAAAAAAAATGATTGCCAGGCATGCCGTAAAAAGTCTTGGTCTTCCCTATAAATGGGGAGGCAACTCTCCTGAAACAGGATTTGACTGCAGCGGTTTGACCAGTTACACCCATAAAAAAGCGGGTATTATTATCCCTAGGACTGCCAAAGCCCAATTTAACAAAGGCCAATTTGTTGAAAAACAAAATTTACAGACCGGAGATCTTGTTTTTTTTAATGCCCCCCAAAAAAAGGGAGGCTGGCATGTGGGAATTTACATTGGTAAGGGGCATATTATCCATGCCCCTGGAAATGGAAGCAAGGTTACCTATGGAGATTTAAACCATCCCTATTTTAAAAAATATTATATGGGTACACGACGTTATTATTAAACATAGACAAAAAAGGCTTTGCAATTAAATTGCAAAGCCTTTTTTATATATGGTACCGAAGAGAAGACTCGAACTTCCACACCTCGCGGTACTAGATCCTAAGTCTAGCGTGTCTACCAATTCCACCACTTCGGCTTAACTTTTGGACTATGTCATCCTAAAACAAACCTTTAAACTCTTAGTGTTTAAGAGAGCTTAAGCAGGGCAACTTTATATCACCAAACTGCGCAATGAAAACGTTTTATATAAAAAACATGATAAAAAGTCAAGGAAAAATCCTTTTATATCTATAAAGTCATAGCCTATAAACTTGGCAGAAAAACAAGGGCGAGAAAAATCAAATATTTTCTTATTATTGGGAACTTTTTTACCCAAATTCTATTGCTTTTTTTTCATAGGTCAAACTACCTATATGCGTCAATTGCGCTTCTTGACTCAAAATTAGTGCACGGTACAATTTTTGCATTCATCACTAATAGTCATGTGAACAATGCCAAACCTGTTGTGAAACAGGGACGGAAAGCTATAGGGTCTTACTGGAAGACAGCCTGGTTGCAGAACAAAAAAATAAAAGGACAATAATTATGAAAAATAAATGTCTAGCCGGACTATTAACCGTGTTTTTATTATTCAACATTACTATCTTGGTACAGGCTAGTACTATAGATTTTTTCATTGATGATGATACAAAGAGTCAATTCAATCCTACTACCAATAGTAGTGCGGGAGGTCTCCCTCTCGCAAATACTAATTTTGAGAAGGTCTATGATAATAATTTTGTTGACGTACAGTTTGGCGCTAATTGGCAGTACTGGGGAACAGGTTTTCATCAAGATGACGTATTATTCGTAGAAAAAAATGTCAGTTCATCTTTCATTAACTTAATAGCTTTATCCGGCTCTGAGGTGACCCTAGAAAGCTTTGATTTAAGTGCTTGGGAAGGTTGGTATTTTGAAACTGAATTCCAGGTTTATGATCTTAGTGATACCGTCACTCCATTTTTATCTTCATCTTGGAAAGGTAGTTCGGATAATGGGTTGGAAACCTTTGATATCAACCTTTCTAGCAACATTGGCATAAAACTTGTGTTTGAAAATGATTTCTACAACAATGCTGTTGATAATATTATTTTTTCAGGTGCCCCTGATAATAGTAATCCTACAGTCGCCCCAGTACCCGAACCAGCAACTTTGCTTCTGTTTGGTCTTGGTATCTTGGGTATTGCCGGAGTTGGCAGAAAAAAACTTCAAAGCTAAATCAACATAGACAACAAAACCGTGTTATATGGTAATGATGGTAGAAGTTCAGGCAAGAATGATTGGAGGACATTTTTATATACCGGATATTGCCTTGAAAAAAGATTTGGCAAAGGAGGACTTGAACCTCCACACTTCGCGGTACTATAACCTAAGGGCCCACTCAAAAATAACTTTACATTTTTGCGCGTGGCCTTCTGTTTAGAAGCCGATTCATCCTGTCCGGCAGTGTTGTGAAAACATGACATATACTTGATATGCATTAGTTTCCACGCCTTGCCGGACAGGCGACTCAACTCCAAAAATTGGTAATTAATTTTTGAGTGGCCCCTAAGTATAGCGTGTCTACCAATTCCACCACTTCGGCTTATTCTTTAAATCATTTAAATCACAAACTATTTTCCATTTGTTGTCACCTTCAATACACTCAACTCCTGCGACGAGAATATCACATATTAAAAATGGGCTAAATATCAAGAAAGATTTCATTTTCTTATTCGATAATATCATGTGACCTAACTTTCGGAGAAAGAGGGATCTTCAATGATTGCACGCTTTACACCAATGGACTACTTTTAAATCTATAGCCATTCTCAAAATAATTTTCTTTTAAAAACGACATACTCATCATACCAAAGTATGTGGATTGAGTACTATTTTTATTATTATGTAATAAATGAAAGAAATTATGTAAAAATTGTTACATAAAAAAAACAATTACAAATAAGTTGTCAGTGTTTTTTCCGGACAGCCCCAATTACCAAGGGTTTTAGTCAGTCATTTGTTATGGCCTGATTATTGCTTTGTCTTTGGTTTAACAAGAAATATAAAAATTTTTAGAATAATTAAAAGTAAAGGAGACAGATTATGAAGAAATCCTTTTTATTTTGTTTAGGGATTCTACTATTTATTGGAATGATAGGGCAAGCATCTGCTTTGACAATAACAAATAGTAGCTTTGAAATTAATGGTTTTTCCGACTGGACGATCAATACTCCTAATGGTGGTTCGGCAGTTGTTGTTACGACGATCAATTCTAATAATGGCAACTCCTACGGTGGCACGGATGGTACTCATTTCGCAGCATTGACGGCAGATGCTTCTATCTCTCAGAGTTTAACATGGAATACAGGGGATACGATTGCATTTGACTGGGCTTTTCTGGCGTTTGATTACATGCCTTTTAACGATTTTGCATACTTTAAGGTGGAAGGAACTAAATATGAATTATTATCCAGTGTTTCAAATGTTGGAGATTATGGAGAAACCGGTTGGTTAAACTATTCGTATACATTTGGGTCAAATGGAAGCGGCAACATAGAATTTGGTGTTTTGAACTACAGTGATAAAGAATATGATTCAAAATTATTAATTGATAATTTAACAGCAAGCGCTGCACCTGTCCCTGAGCCGGCAACTATGGTCCTTTTTGGTCTCGGTCTCATAGGAATAGCCGGCGTTAGCAAAAAAAAGCTACAAAAATAAATCCACATGAACAAGAAAACCTTATTACGGAACAATGACGGGCGGCGTTCAGGCAAAAAGAATGATAGGCGTATATTCTTACATGTCGATTATTCCCCTGAAAGAAGATCCGGCAAAGATCGAAGATCTCGTTTTGATAGACGTTCTAAGCAAAGATAAATATTTGTAAAAAAATATGGGCAGAGTCAGCAATGGCTCTGCCTTCAGTACTTCATCTTCGGACAATTCCCTCAACAGTATTCATATCCGGTTTAAATTTTTGATTTTATAACTAAAGAAGAAGTTATCAGATAAGCCTTAAGAGTTGTCTGGTGCCGAAGGGGAGATTCGAACTCCCACAAGCATTCGCTCACTTGTCCCTGAAACAAGCGCGTCTACCAATTCCGCCACTTCGGCACTAAATAGTCTTTAACTACCATCATTCCGACAATAAAAGATTGCTTAAAAATGACATTTGAGGTAATATATTTGTTTGTAGGATTTGTCAAGATTATTGTTCAAAATTGAAAAGGTCGACATGGAATTAATTGAAAATATAGATCAAATTAACCACCCCTTTAAAAATGCTGTTATTACCATTGGAAATTTTGACGGGGTTCATAAAGGGCATCAGAGCCTTTTTTCAAGTGTGATAAGAAAAGCAAAAAAACTCAATGGGACATCCATTGCCATGACGTTTGATCCCCACCCTTTAAAAGCATTGGGGATTTCAGGTCCTCCCCTGATCACCCGGCGCGATCAAAAAGTCGAGCTCATTGAACAATGCGGACTGGATGTATTATTGTGCATCCCTTTTGACAAGGCATTTTCTGCAATCACAGCCCATGACTTTATTGAAAACCTTCTTGTTAAAACCATCGGAATGAAAGCTATCATTGTTGGTGCTGACTATTCCTTTGGAAAAGACAGGCAGGGGAATATTGAACTTTTAAAAAAAGAACAGGGCCGACTGGGATTTGAAACCCTTGTTTCTCCCTGGATAAATAATACGGATTCAGACCTTAAAAGAATCAGCAGTACTATAATACGTGAAATTGTTATGAAAGGAAAAGTTGACCAGGCCTATAAATATCTGGGTCGACATTATCAAATCCGGGGCAAAGTTATCAAAGGTCGAAAACGTGGTGGAAGTCAGCTGGGGTTTCCCACGGCCAATATCAAACTTCATGATGAACTATGCCCCAAACTGGGTGTTTACGCCGTCAATGTGGAAACAGCCAAAGGCAATTTCTGGGGAGTGGCCAATATTGGTTTTTCTCCGACCTTTGGAGATCAAATGTTTACCATTGAAGTGCATATACTTGATTTTAATGATGACATTTATGGCACAAGAATACGCGTTAACATGGTAAAAAAATTAAGGGATGAAAAAAAATTTTCCAGTATTAAAGAACTTTCTGAGCAAATTGAAAAAGATATTAAAATTGCAAAGGACATATTAGAGAAAAATGGCTATTCGTAAAATCCTAACTTATCCTGAGAAATCCTTATTGCAGCCTTCTATTAAGGTTGACACAATTGATGAGGACATTAAAAAATTGATCATCGATATGGGAGAAACCATGTTTGACGCTCCAGGTGTGGGACTTGCCAGCCCACAGGTCGGTGTAAACAAAAGAGTTATTGTTTATGATTCCAATGCAGCAAATCCTGATAAAGATGACTCAATTCAAGAATTTACAGCCTTAATAAATCCTGAAATCATAGACAGTTCCGGTAGTATTATTTCTGAAAAAGAGGGTTGTTTAAGCGTTGTTGACTATACCTCAGATGTAAAACGATATGAAAATGTGACGATCAAAGCCCTTGATATTGAAGGAAAACATATTGAATTTGAAGCCCAGGGAATTCTTGCCATTATTATGCAGCATGAAATTGATCATCTGGACGGCATCTTATTTATCGAAAGAATCAGCGTTTTGAAAAGAACCATGTATAAAAAAAAGATTGCAAAAATGCAGGACAATCATTGAAACACAGGACCCATATTATTTATATGGGAACACCGGATTTCAGTGTACCGGCTTTACAAAGGCTTGCCACAAACGATGATTTTCATGTGAGTCTCGTGGTCACTCAGCCGGACAGGCCCAAAGGACGAGGGAAAAAGCTCGCACCATCACCTGTCAAAACCGCTGCTCTAAAATTGGGTCTTGATGTTTATCAACCCGAAAGCCTTAATGCAAAAGAAGCCAAATACAAACTTTTATCCCTTCGTCCTG
>JABIYQ010000646.1 GCA_018702715.1 Desulfobacula sp.
ATGCCTATCCAACATAAACTGTGCCAAGGCACGCTGCAAACGCGCCACCTGATGGGTCATGACCACAAACCGACTTCCAGATAGCTTACTCGCTGCCTCAAAATCCAGTTGTTGTAGCGCTTCGCCCAACGCAACATGATCTTTGACCTCAAAATCATACTTTTTTGGTTCTGTCTTGACTTATGATATTTGAAGTCAAACTGATCAATGGTGACTTTTGTATCAAGTTTTGATTGTTTAAACCTTAAAATTTTTCTGGCTTTATCTCTGTGTTCAATTTCAATATCTATCAGGCGTTCAATGGTTTGAAGAGGTGATAGATTTTTTTGATTTGCCTGTTCGATGATAGTTTCTATGTTATTTGCACAGTTTTTCAATCTTAATGTTTTAAACTTTTCAATTATGGTATTCATCAGTTTCTCCTTTTAAGTATCAGAGCATCGTATTCTGCAAGGTTTGGAGAACAAAGTCTTATATCGTTCAGGTTGTTTTTTTTAAGTCGTACAGGAGGATGATTTATTTTTGGTGCTTTTTCCTGATAAAGGATATTCTGGATATAATCTGCCCCATATAGTTTTAATTCCAATGCTTTATCCAGAGCATAAACAACTTTACCTGCACCATATTCATCCTTGAGAAGCAGTATTTTTACTATGTTCTTTTTTAATGGAGATTTTGCTTTTTCAAGTTTATTTAGGTAATCAAGTGCGGTCTGTCCCAAAGAGAGGAAGACAAGAACATTTTTATCAGCAAGCCTTCTTTTTTTAAGTTTATGGATTTGTGCTTTATGAGCTTCAAGTTCTATCCTATTTTTTTTATCCCATGACCTGTCATGCACTGCAATACATCGGGTTTTATAATATATCCATACTTTTTGTCTGTCTGCTTTAAGAATTGCATTTTTACCAATAGCCCAGGGTGGAACAGTATAAGTGTTGTAATCAAATCTTACAGAAAAATCTTTATGGACATATAAGGTGTGTGTCTCCCTGTAGTCCCGGGTAATATCAGGCAGAGTTTTAAGCCTGTTTTTTTCAAGCCTTTTTACAGGTACCTCACCTGTTGTATTATGTACCCTGATATTGGCAATATTGTTGAGCCACTTCATAACTTGATTTTGAACATCAGACAGGTTGCTAAATTCTTTCAACGGCAAAAAATTATGCCGTATGTAATGAATGCTTCTTTCAACTTTACCTTTTTCATAAGGTGCCCTGATATTGCATGCAACTGGAGTAATGCCAAATGGAAGTAAAAAACCAAGAAAGCTGTCATTAAAACGAACCAGTGAGCCTGTCCTTTCTGTAACAGCTGTGAGCATATTATCCACCACAATCTCCTTAGGCGTACCACCAAAATACCTAAAGGCATTAAACAAAGCTTGATGAAGGACATCCTGGCTTTGACTATGGGTAAAAGCTACATAAAGCATTCTGCTATAAGATTCTATGACAGCAAGCCCATACAGTTTTCTTTTTGTGTTTTTATATGTGATTGTCCCAAAATGCCCCCAGTTAATCTGCATCTGCTGACCAGGATCTGACTCAAATCTGCAATAGGCTTGTTTGCTACTGGCTTTCCTGAGTTTACGCAAAAATCTGCGAACTATAGTTATTTCTCCATCAAATCCCTGCTCTTGTATTTTTCGTAAAATCACAGGCGCTTTAAGATCTGGATATTGTTTTATCTTTTGGCGAATATAATCATGGTATGGTGTAAGCTTAACTCGACGACCCCGTCTTGTTATTTTCAATTGGGGAGAATCAATATACTTTGACACTGTCTTTCTGCTGCATCCAACACATCTTGCAATATCCCGATTTGACATACCTTCATTTTTTAACCTGTGGATTTCAAAAAGTGTACGTTGATTAATCATGTTAAATCCTTTTGCCAATTTGCTGTACCAGCTTGGATATAAGTTTTGCTCCAGGAGGATGAAAAGGCAGCTCAAGCACCTGGAAGACTCTGCCATTATATTCAATCAGATCTTTTTTAATAAGCCTGTCTCTTGCCAGGCTATAAATCTCATGGGCTAACCCTGTATAAGCACAAATGCTTTTATCACTGTAATATGATAAACCATTGTTATCTGATGCCAGCACCAGAAACATATACAAACTCTTTTCTTCATTGCTCAAACACCCATAAAACCCTTCAGTTAAAAACTTGTGGGGAATAAAGCTGAACCCGCCATTTATTCTCCTGACACGACATGGATTTAATATTGATTTTTTCATAATCTTTCCTCCTTGTAATTATCAAATACCAAATCCATATCATGGCTTTATGCTTATGTCCCCGAGTCCATCTTTGCAATTTTCTATAACCCTTTTACAGTACTCTTAAAAAAACTTTTGCCGCGTCCATCTTTGCAATCACAGGAACCAACCAGAATTGACCTGATGACATAATATCTACAGGCCTTACTGCATCTTTTCTCACGTCCATCTTTGCAATAACTGGCTTGCCTGGTCGCACTTTTTTTAACCTGCTTTTGTTGCGCAACCTTTGCAAAGCTCTGTTGCGTTCTGTTTTTTCCCGATTGTTCAATCGATAGCTCTTCCAATAATCTGGATTGGAACTAAGCCACTTTTTTTGACTTATACGTTGATCCCTTTTGTAATCAGGATCTGTTTTTATCTTATGACGCTGCCAGTCTGCTTTTCTTGTTCTCTGGCATTTAACAGCTGAACAATAATTTTGCTTTTTATTTCTTGGAGTAAAAAACTGACCACAACTCAGGCAGGGAACTTGTTCCATAGGACCTCTCTACACAATTAAATCATATAGGAACTTAAAACTATGTAGATATAATGAGAAGAATTAAAAATAAAATAAGAATTAGATTTTTTTAAATTTAGAATTGAATTAAA
>JABIYQ010000116.1 GCA_018702715.1 Desulfobacula sp.
AAGAAAAAAATGAAAGAGGAAAATGCAGAACTTGCCGGTGAAATGAGTGGTCACATGTTTTTTAAGGACAGGTATCTGGGATTTGATGATGCCCTCTATGCAACCTGCCGTCTGCTTGAAATTATGGCAGATACGGGCAAAGGGGTTGACGAACTCATACAGGATCTTCCCAAAACCTTTACAACGCCCGAGATAAGGGTGGATTGCCCGGATGAGATCAAATTTGATGTAGTGGATAAAATTGTAAGTCTTTTTAAAGCCAAACAGGATGTGATTGATATTGACGGGTTAAGAGCATTGTACGATGATGGATGGGGGCTTGTAAGGGCATCCAATACCCAACCCGCACTGGTTCTTAGATTTGAAGCTTTGAGCAAAAAAAGGCTGGATGAAATAAGGAATGAAATCGAATCCGAACTAAATATCATTATTAAGGAGATAAAATAAGATTTTTTTAAATCTTATCATTTAAACTTTATGGAGTTATCAGTACAGCAGCAGGATGCAGTAAATCATACCGGCTCCCCAGCACTTGTTGTTGCGGGAGCCGGTTCAGGTAAAACCCGTACCTTGACAGCCAAATTTTCACACCTTGTGAATCAGGGACATGATTCCAGAAAAATTCTTGCCATCACATTTACCAACAAAGCCGCAGGTGAGATGAAATCCAGGCTCATTGAAATGACGGGTCTTAATTCTCAAAACTTTGCCTGGGTGAGAACCTATCATTCAGCCTGCCTTATGATTTTAAAACAGCATTGTGAAAAATCAGGATACATGTCACCCATACAGGTATTTTCAGTTTATCAGCAGCAGAAGCTGGCCAAAGAACTATGTGTAAAAAATAATCTTGAAAAAAAACATGCAAACAAAATTTTATCCACAATCTCAAGGGCTAAAAATTTTGGTAACCCAGACAAATATTTTGATTTAAAACCCGGCTTTTTCAATATTAAAATTGAAGACCTGTATGCCCAATATGAAGAACGCCTGAAAGAAATGAACAGTGTGGATTTTGATAATATCCTTTTAAAAACCCGGGATCTTTTAAGGAATCACAAAGAAATCAGAGACTTTTATCAAACCTATTTTTCCTATATTCTTGTGGATGAATACCAGGATACCAATAATCTTCAGGACGATTTAACCAATCTGCTTTTAGGTGAGCACAGAAATCTTTTCTGCGTGGGAGATGACTGGCAGTCAGTATATGGATTCAGGGGTTCCAACGTTAATCACTTTTTAGGTTTTGCCCAAAAATATAAGGATTCAAAAATTTTCCGGCTTGAAGAAAATTACAGGTCTGCTGATGAGATTGTTCAGGCAGCCAATGATTTAATCGATTATAACCCGGATAAAATGGAGAAAGAATGCTTTTCTAAAAAAAAAGGCGGCGTGGTTGAAATTTATGACTTTATGTCAGATTCACATGAAGCCGAATGGGTTGCAAGAAGGATTAAGGGATTAAACCGCCAGGGTCTGGGTATAAGTTTTGATAAAATGGCAGTGGTCTACCGAACAAAATTTTGTTCCCTTCCCTTTGAAAAAATATTCAGGTCTTACAGGATACCTTACAGTATGAAGGGATCCCAGGGATTTTTTGAAAGAATGGAAGTTTTGGATATTAATTCCTATCTAAGTGCTGCATTTTTCCCCAATGATGATGTTTCCTTTGAACGGATTGTCAATACTCCCAAAAGGGGAATCGGCCCTTCAATGGTTAAAAAAATGGCAGATATGAGAACCCCTGTGACCAGTCTTCAGGATGCTGCCAGGATAATGGTCAAAGATCGGGTGTTAAGCAAAAAAATTCATAAAAACCTTTCCCAGGTTCTTGAAATCCTGGACAAAATACCGGAACTGGCACCTGCCATGGCCATGGAAGTTGTACTGGAAAAAACAGACTATCTTGAATACCTTAAGAAAAAAACAAAAACAAATGCAGAATATATTTCAAAAAAAGAAAACATTGAACAATTGATTTATACAGCAAGGTCAAAAAGTGATCTTTTAGAATATCTTGAAGAAGCAG
>JABIYQ010000251.1 GCA_018702715.1 Desulfobacula sp.
TCATTCATTATCTCCTGTAAAATTTGGGTTAACCTAAAACTTCTTAATATAGCTCAACCATTCTTCCTGTCAATGATAAGATGAATTTTAGCCTTGATCCTCTATTTTGTCACAAGTTAGGTATTGACCTGTTTTTAACAAAATGATATAAAATCGGGGTTTATTTCGGAGGAGTGGCCGAGTGGCTGAAGGCGGCGGTCTTGAAAACCGTTAAGTGTAAAGCTTCGTGGGTTCGAATCCTACCTCCTCCGCCATTTTACAAAAATGCGGAGAAATGGCCGAGTGGCTGAAGGCGCTCGCCTGCTAAGCGAGTAAGGGTGTTGTTACCCTTCTAGAGTTCGAATCTCTATTTCTCCGCCACCAACAACGATCTTGGGGATTAATTGCATATTAAATTGATTCCCATTTTTTATTCTGTGCTACCATATATGCTACCATTTTTTTTATTTTGAGCCTTTCTATTCTGTTTTAGAGGGATTATATTTTGAGTTCTTTCTATGAAATTTGCTGCATTAGTTTCAGCGTTTTGAAAACTTTTTATATAAGTATCTGTTGTAGTCGCTCTTTTATGCCGCATTTGTTTTTGAACATCAGCAAGAGACAATTCATTTCCAGCTACCATTAGTGATGCCACATAATGTCGAATAGCGTTAAAACCAAAAGATTCAACCCCTGCCCTTTCGCAAAGTTTCGGCATTATATTATCCATGGTATATTTTGAAAATCTGCCACCTGATTTATTCGGAAAAACATATGGAGAATGCTTATCTCTATTTTTATATAAGGTATCAAGGATTTCATACAAAATATTATTGATAAACAATTCATCAGCTTCCAGGGCACCTGTTTTCCTTTTTCGAGTCCATAATTTTATCGTTCTATTTTTGAAATTAATATCTTCCCATTTTAAACGCCTGATCTCAATTGCCCTTGCCCCAGTGTGATAAATACTTTGCAAGATATCATATTCTTCTCCATTTGCTGCCAACATTATCTTATTGACATCTTCCTGGGGAGGAACGTATTTTGAAAAAGATTCTTCTTTGTATCTTTCGATAGATGTCGCAGGATTTTCAGTGATATATTTTTTCTTGATAAGCCAATTAAAAAGGGTGTTGATTTCTCTCAAATCTCTATTTGCTGCCTTACCTGACACTTCATCAAACCGCCTGTCTAAATATTGTTCTATATCTAAAGGTTTAATTTCAGGAAAAATTTTATCTTCCCCCCATGATTCTATCAATGATTTAATGATAAATGTTTTTTGCCGGTAAGTATTTTTTTGTTGTCGTTTCTGACAATACAGGAGGTAATCAGTGGATGCCTGAGAGAAGCTTAAACGGATCTCCTGGGGATTGCTCAGTTTTATTTTTTCTTTCCGCTCCCATTCTTTTGCCGCTGTTTTTGTTATAAACCCTCTTTTGGTTGTTACAGGGAAACCGGACATCCTTACCCTGCCCGTCCATGTTTTTCGTTTTTTGTCCAGTATCGGCATAATCTCTTTTCTTTAAATAACCAATCACATCGTTGATATCAAACCTTGCACCCTTGGCAGTACACCCGTGACCGATATAGAAATGTGGATACTGCTTCCAGGTTTTTAGGATCATACTCTCTGAACATAACAATACTTTAGCAAGTCCTGTAATGTCAACAATATGTGCATGTGGTTCAATCAAACTTTAATCCTTTAAAAATGCTTCCCGATTCAGCTATGGTTAAACAGTTCCTTTTTGTTATAATTCATATAACTTGTACCTTTTCATTAAACCTAATATAAATGATTTAAATCTTTTAAAAATACTGGTAGCCTACCGGAGTATTTAATTTTTCAATTGAACAACTTTGGCCAAGGATCTTTTATATGGATGAATCTTTATTTCATGATCTTGAAGAAATTTTCACAGGAGAACGCTCACATGAGACATTCCTTGAATTCTATAATTTCACAACCAAGTCATTTAAATTAACTCCAGAATATGTAGCCATTATAAAGGATATAAAGTCCCTGACGTCCATGGACAAATCTGAATTAGAAAAAAGAATCAAAAATGCCAATTTTGACATTAAAAACTTCAATAATGCTGAAGAAGACAGTAAACATGAAGAATATTTCGACAAAGCATGGTCAGGTATAGACCTCAAAAGCGAAATTGATTTCCTAAAAAAAATGCCACTTGATAATTTATCTCCTGATGAAACAAACTTAGGTTCTATTTTTTTGCTTGGAAAAATCCTCGCTGTTGAATATGAAGCCAAGCTCAGTGGAGAAGAACTGTTGCTAAAGAATAAAGCGCTGGCTCAATTTTTGACAAACACCAGCATGGAGTTTAATCTCAAAAAACTAATTTCTTCTTCTGAATTCCTGGATATTTCAATAGACCTTATTTATAAGATACGTGATATAGGTGCCGATCATTCTTTATTCGAATCAAGCGAAACTCTACAAAACAATCAATTGCAAGATTTGATGCATAAAATTATTTCCAGCCGAGCCGTTAATAAAAGACACGCAAAAAGACAAAATAAATATGATTATGCTATTGATGATGCACAATATCTTTGGGGTGAACAAGGCGATACACGAAATATCAACGAGATGGTTACATATTTATTGTCCCAAAAAAAGTACAGCAGCCTCTCTGAAAGAAGTCTGCGGAAAAAAATTCACGATACGGCACAAAAATATGACAAAATTCCACGCCGTGGTAGACCCCGAAAAAAATAAATCATATCCGTAAAATTTATCCCTCCTCTGCCCGACCCAAATTTTTTAAACACTATTAATATTTTTAAAACCCTCCGATAGGGTATCAGCTCTTTTAACCCATTTTTTCCAACTTAATCTATTCGTATATGCGACTGAAACCATCATTATACGGAGGAAAAAATTGGAAAAAGCAAATCAGACAAAAAAAAGAGCCCCGCCACCACAAAAAACGAAGAATCGGCGTTTTTGAAAAAAAGTGCAAAACAATTTAAATCATAAAAGAAGAAGGAGGACAAAAAATGTCCACAAAATTTAAGAACGAAGAAGTAAAGCTTGGAATCGTAGAATCACTGGAGGATCTTACATTAACAGGTACAGATTTTATACACCTTGGTATTGATACCTCACCTGTAAAGGTTGTTGTAACTGGTAGTTTAGATGTCACCAGCCAAGAAGATCCAAAGAATATTGATGCCTGGTTGAAAAAGACGGCAACTCTAAAAGGCATCAAACCGGAGGAAAAAATAAAGTTGATTGAGGAGGGGTTGGCGATTTCCTATGGAATGATTGCTGATAACAATATGTTGCTCAATCTTACCGGAAAAACTATTGCGGAAAAAGCAATCATAATTGGTGAGTTTTGTATCAACCTTAAGAAACTGAGGAAGGGTAATACCGATGGAATTCTCTGGGGAGATTTTGCAGATAGCGCCATACCTTTAAGTATAAGGGTCAGGCAGAAGTATATGCTGATTGCTTCCCGTCCTGATTGCCATGAGTTTGTTTACCTTGGTGTTGATAAAATGGCGCTGCTTTGTTCCATTGCTAAAAAAATTAAAGGCAAAAATGCCATTAGATTGATGATGTTGAAATATAAAATTCCGTACGATAAAGGCAACAACCTTACCATGGACGAATTCAAACAACTTGTCACTGCTATGATAGAGTCTGAAAAGTTGATCAAGGAAGGTCTTAACCTTGATTTTGAACAGGTTAAGAATGCTTTAAAGGCTAAGGTTAAAATTGATACTGCCCTGAAAAAAA
Source organism: Desulfobacula sp. (assembly GCA_018702715.1). GTDB lineage: Bacteria > Desulfobacterota > Desulfobacteria > Desulfobacterales > Desulfobacteraceae > Desulfobacula. The sequence goes on from JABIYQ010000251.1 coordinate 3,755, forward strand.
GATTAAAGGATGCCACCACCAGTGGAGGAAAACCCGCTGTTTTGCTGGAAAAAATTATTGATGGTGATGATGGTGGCTCAAGTGACCCAAGTCCGGAAGAACGCATTCAAGACTTCAATACTTTATCTGAAAGACTGATTAAGACAGTCTCGTGCGTGATAGAATCAGTCAGCCAGCCAGATTCAGATGACCTTACAGGTCAAGTAGATAAAGAAATCTTTGACGTCCTCATTCAAGAACTTGAAAAATTAGAAAATAAGCTTTCGGGTTCAGAAGAGGAATAATTTTAACTTATACGAAAACCCCTGTCTGACGGTCAGATGGGGGTTTTTAAATGGAGGTGTAAAATGGCTGAAGTTTCCCAAGCTTCCTTATATAGAAATGTATTAAAAATATATCATGAAAAATTTCCTGATGATCCCCCAAATGTACTTGTATCATTGGGTTATAATATGAAAGATTGGCTTTCTTTTCTCACGTCAGACAGGCACATGATTGGAAAAATTATTGGTGATTCAGGAGCTTATTCCTCCGCTCAGGGCACATCGAATATAACAGTGGAGGATGTAATCTTTTTTTTCGAGAGATATGGCAAGGCTTTGAATTGGTATGCTAATTTCGATTCCAATTTCAGCAAACATGGATTTGAAGACAATATTGCCAACCAGCTTAAAATGGAACGGGCAGGTTTATGCCCAGTACCAGTCATACACAATTTTTTTACCAGAGAGATTGAGTATTATGTTGCATCCGGCAAATATGATTGGTTGGCATTAGGATCAAGTCAAAGCACGAATTTTGATGATTTCCGGTTTGCTGTTCATAAAATCAAACGGCTAAATCCTGATATTAAAATTCACTGGTTTGGCGGCAGCAAGTACGAATGGATGATCAAAGTGCCGGTTGCTTCATGTGATACCACGTCCTGGGCAAGAACTGGACAATTTGGAAAAATTAATTTCCGGAACCACCAAACTGGGAAAAGCGACCTTATTTATGTTGGTGGCAGATTACGAAAGTTCAAA
>JABIYQ010000003.1 GCA_018702715.1 Desulfobacula sp.
TAAAACCCAAAGCATTGATTCCAACTGCCGCCTGCTGTGGTGACAATCCATCCTTTGTTACGCAGATACAGGATTCAGCCCGTCATGAAACTATTTTAATTAAACCGAATCAAAAAAAAGATGATCAAAAAACTGAAACCTGCGGAAGCCGGGTAAAACAGGATTTCTGGAGCCGTCTTTTAAAAGAATCCTATAGTGCAACCCTCATGGTCGCAAAATTTATGGCCATAGCCTTTTTTTTGGAAGCAATAATTATCCTTTATATCCCGGGTGAGTGGATTACCAGTATTATGGGGCAGAAAAACTCCTGGGCTATTATTATGGCAGCCTTTCTTGGTATTCCCGTGTATACCAGCAATTTAAGCGCTTTGCCAATGGTCAGCGGTCTTTTGACCCAGGGCATGAGCCAGGCTGCTGCCCTGGCTTTTCTCATTGCAGGTCCCACAACAACTTTACCGGCCATGGCAGCCGTCTGGACTCTTGTGACATACCGTGTTTTTATTTTATATGTCTCATTTGCACTCTTTGGTGCAGTTATACTTGGATATTTGAAATTATTTTTTGGTTAATAAGTATAGCATACAAAATATTATGCGTCGGCAGCTGTGAAAGGGCAGGATTGAAATTTTTTGAAAACCCTTGATAAGGAAAGGCGCTATTCAAACAAGGCACTTACGCTTTCTCCGGTGTGTATCCTCGAAATTGCCCGGGAAAACAAGGGCCCCATCGAAAGAACCTTTAATTTTGGAAACTGTTTATCTTTCGGTATATATACTGTATTTGAAACAACGATTTCTTCAATGGGCGAAGCCTTTAGATTTTTCACAGCATTACCGCAGAGGACCGGGTGGGTGGCCCCCACATAAATTTTCCTTACTCTTGCCTTTTCAAGGGTTTGAATAGTGGCAACAAGGGTGCTACCGGTGGAAATCTCATCTTCAAATACAATGGCATCCTTGCCTTCTACATTGCCAACCACAAGTCCCTGTTTAACATCCGAATCACTGATACGCCGTTTGTCGATAATGGCCATGGATGTTTTTAGACGTTCGGCAAACCTGCCAGCCCTTTTGGCCCCTCCTGCATCGGTGGCCACAACCACCACCTTGGACAGATCTAAGCTGCGGGCAAAATAATCACAGATGATTGGAACAGCAGTAAGATGATCCACAGGCATACTGAAGAAACCATGAACCGAATCCGAGTGCAGGTCCATTGTCAGCACCCGGTCAGCGCCGGCAGTTTTTAAAAGATCCGCAATCAGTCGTCCGGCAATGGATATCCTGGGAGCATCTTTTTTGTCTGACCTGGCATAGGAATAATACGGAATTACTGCTGTAATCCGTCTGGCAGATGCACTGCGAAGGGCATCCATGGTAAGCATGAGTGCCATAATATGGTCACTGGCAGGATGAGTAAGGGATTGAATGACGAACACATCCTTTTCCCTAACACTTTCTTGAATCTGGACAAAAAGGTTGTCATTTGAAAACCGGGATATCTCTATCTGGCTTAAGGGAATTCCGATGTGATTACAGATTTCCTTGGCAAGAGCAGTGTTGGCACCACTTGAAAACACTTTTAAGTTATCATTCATATAAAAAACGACCTCTTTGTTGATGTTACTTTTTCATAGCAGGTTCGCACGAAAATCCAGCCGCTGTGAGCAAGTAGATTATCGGTTATCCGTAAATCTTTCAATATATTTATAACAAAAAACATATCATTTAAATTGGAATGGTATGCTACCAATTAATATAAAATATAGTTCAACTAAAGTAATTCAACAGGTCTATGTATCTTTTAGACTTGAACGATATCCAACCAGAAAAGTTAAAATTCTGGATTAAGAATTTTGTAGCAATGTTTCTAATACCTGTAAAGGTATTTCAACAAATCAACTATGGCGGAAATATAATTTAATGAGGAAAGATCTGCCGGAATGTTTTTTATTGAAGATTAGCAATAATATAAAATCCCTTAATTCTTAGGATTATAAATTTATTACCCTTGATATGAGTGGTACGCCTGGCAGGATTCGAACCTGCGACCTACGGATTAGAAGAGCGAAACCTTAAAACTCAGAATTTGCTGTAATTTTAACATGTTGAATACAAACAACTTTTCAACTTAACTTTTGGTTCTGTTTGGAATCATTTGGAAATTTTTGACCTTGACGGGCACAATTTAGGCACAGTGATTGGGTTAATTTTGACGTACCAGGCTTTCAGTAATTTTTCTAAAAATAGGTGGCCAACAAACAAAGACCAAGTATAGTCTCCTTTTTCGAACAAATGAGTCATTTCCTGAAAATCATAATCAAAGCTATCAATCCAATATTTGATATTTTCATTAATCACATGCCCGGGATTCCTCCAAACTTTTTCACATACCCTTTTGGGCATCTTTTTAGGTACCATTAATCACATGTCCGGGATTCCTCCAAA
>JABIYQ010000310.1 GCA_018702715.1 Desulfobacula sp.
CCTGCTCTGGCAAGGCCGGCTCCAAATTTTAATCGATATTCTCGGCTTAAAAGATAAATCAGGCTTTTGATGGCTGGCTCTTCGCCCTGGGCCTCCACCATTTTTTTTCTCATTTCCATAAATTTTGAATAATGATTGATACCGGAAGGGCAATTAGCAGAACATGATCCACACATCAGGCACTTTGATACGATCTCTTTTAGCAGGGGAGAAGAAGCAAGGGTATTATTCTCATAGGCTTTTATCAGCTGAAGCTTGCCCCGCGGGGAAGACTGTTCTTCTTTTATTATTTTATAAACCGGGCAGACATACAGGCATAGGCCGCATTTGCCACAATTTTGAAGTAATTTGGGCGTCATACAAATTTTCCGGGGTTAAGGATCAAATCAGGGTCAACAGCCTGTTTGATTGTTTTTATAAAATCCATGGTATCCTTATTCATCACAAAGGGAAGATAGGGGGCTTTGGCAAGCCCGATCCCGTGTTCTCCGGATAGGGTACCCCCAAGCTTAGCTGCGGCTTGAAAAATTTCAGAGAATGCTTTTTCGACTTTTTCCCAATCATCTTTATTCTCTTTGTCTGTAGGAATCATGGGATGCATGTTGCCATCTCCTGCATGGGCCAGAATATAGGCTTTTAGACCATATCTATCTGCAATTTCCATGATTTGACGTATCATTAAAGGCACTTTGCTTACAGGAACTGTCACATCTTCAGTAATAATATCAGGAGCAAGCTTTGCAAATACACCATAGGCAGACCGCCTTGCCGTCCAGAGGCTTTCTCTTTCAAGCTCAGATGCGGCTGTCTGGATGTTAACAGCACCATTTTTTTTGACTTTTTCAATGATCTTTTTCATTTCTTTTTCGCAGGCTTCCATGACACCATCAATTTCAATGAGAAGCGATCCTTCGGCTTTTCTGTCCAACCCCAGGTTAGCACTGTCTTCAATTGCGTTCAAAGTCAGTTTGTCCATAAGTTCCATTGCAACAGGGATGATGCCGGAACCAATAATGTCTGTAACGGCCTTTGCAGTGTTATCAAGATTATCAAAGGTTACCATCAGCGTTTTTACAGCCTCGGGTATTGGCATGACTTTTAAGGTTGCTTCGGTGATAACGCCAAGTGTTCCCTCTGATCCGCAAAAAAGCGATGATAGCTTGTAGCCTGTGACATCTTTAATGTTTTTGCTGCCGAACCGGATGATCTTACCCGATGCCAGGACCACTTCCATCCCAAGAATATAATCAGCGGTGACACCGTATTTCAGGCATCTGGGGCCGCCGGCGTTCATGGCAATATTTCCGCCAATGGTGGAGGTGTTCATGGAGCCTGGGTCAGGCGGATAAAAAAATCTAAAGGGCAACAAAGCTTTTTGGACATCGGCATTGACAACTCCGGGTTGTACAATGATATGCCGGTCGCGGGTGTTTACCTCGATGATTTTGTCCATTTTTGAAAAACAGAGAACGATCCCCTGTCTTATGGGAACAGATGCACCGCAGAGGCTTGTTCCGGCACCACGACCGGTGACAGGTATCTTATGCCTTGAGGCGGCCTGCAATATTTTGGATACCTCATGGGTTGTTTCCGGGAAAATAACTGCATCGGGCAAAGACTCTACTAAAAATGCATCATAGGCATAACAGAATATTTCCTCTTGCCGGTCAAGATATCTGTCTTTACCGACGATTTTAATCAGCTCATTTTTTATTTGGGTTTCCAGCATAAAAAGTTTTCCTTAAAATTATAGATATAGATAGCATGAAGCTGAATCCAATGGTATTTTTATTGATATTGAAATCAAAGATGAAATCAAAATACATCATTGGAATGGAATAAAGTATTTGTTTGCTATTTGTCAACTTTTATAAAATAAAATTTAAAAAATATTAATTATAATAGACAAAAAGCTTGAAAACCGTTTAATTGCAATGAATTATTTTTATAATAGGTTTTTGAAGATAGAATGAAAATCCTGCCAATTATTTTCTAATTAGGAAACTTTACTCTCGTTCTTCCCATCTATTGATTTTTTTAATTCAAGATCCATTTATAATTTAAGGATCAGATCAAAAGATAAATATTGCCCGCCAAAACGCCATCATTTTTTTTGTTTAATTCGCAGGGCATAACCAAAGATATAAAATCGGCTTGATCCTCAGGTTGAAGCGGCGTATGCTCACAAAAAAAACAGCTTTCCCCACACTTTGAATGGGATTGATGAAAAGGTAAGGAGTGAAAAGTGGCATTGATATTGAATATTCTATGGTTTATTTTTGGCGGAGGACTTCTGGCCTGGATTTTATGGGTTCTGTTGGGCTGTCTGCTTTACATCACAATAATCGGCATTCCATTTGGCATTGCAGCATTCAGAATAGCAGGTTTTGCAGCGTTTCCTTTTGGAAAAGAGCTTGTGGATTCACGTGCCCTGGGAGAGGAAAGGATTACTGGTACAGGACTTGCTAATTTTTTATGGATTGTTCTTGCCGGGATCTGGCTTGCCATATCTCATATCGTTACCGGTGTCGGCCTGTGCCTGACCATTATTGGAATCCCTTTTGGATTTGCACATTTTAGACTTGCCAGTGTCTGTTTTGCACCTCTTGGGAAAAAATCCATACTAAAGTAAATTGGAAAATAACACAGGATAGCTCCTTTGAAGATTCCGGTAAAATGGTAAAAGACTTATAGTAAGGTTTTCCATGTGGATGGAGAATATTTCATTCTCTATCCACATGGCAGTCAGAGAGCTGTTTCCGGGTGAAATACCTTTATTCCTTTTAAGTCTTCACCCAGATACTCCCGTTCATTGGGCCCCAATATCCCCAATGATAAACAAATCAGGGTCCACATATGTACGACAGGGTAATTCCCGCCAAAATGCTCGCTGAGTTCATGGATCTGGGCATGACAGTTGTGACAGCCGGCAATACAGTAATCAGCCCCTGTTGCCTTGATCTGTTCATCTTTTATCTTTCCGAATGCCAGGCGCTCATCCTTGAATCCTGATTGAAGGAAACCACCGCCGCCGCCACAGCAAAAATTATTGGATCTGTTTGGCTGCATATCTACAAAATTTTCTTCACCGACAACTGATTTAACAACAAATCGCAAATCTTCCGCAATGGGATCACCATAACTTTTCCTTACTATTTGACAGGGATCCTGTACTGTGAATTTTATTTTAAGATCTTTATTCCAGTCGGAATTGACCTTTAGCTTACCTTCACGAATCCATTTTGCATAATATTCATATATATTTTTAACGACAAAGGTATGCTCAAGATTATATTTTTTCAGTCCTGCCAGGACTGAGAATGTGACGTGACCTCACTCCGTATTGAGAAAGGTCTTACAGCCCAGTTTATTGGCCTGATCCACCGTTGTTTTGGTTACATGTTTCCATGCATCATCATCTGCAAGAAACATACAATAGTTTTCGCCTGCCCAGCCAGAGCTGCCATATGTCCAGTCAACTCCTGCCAGGTGCAGTATTTTCCACAAAGGTACCATCTCGTCTGGTTCAGTTACAGGTTCCCTGGAATTCTGGTTCAGGAAAAATTGGGCTCCCTGCTTGTCAATGGGGGCCTGCATATCTGCAAATTCCAGTTGTGCCTCCTGGTATTCCTCTAATACATCGTTGACAACAAACTCAAAGTCTTCCGGAGAGGCTCCCATGGCACTGGTGCTTTCATTCCTCAAGGCCATGTCACAGGACCCGAGGATTCCAGAGGGCCTTTCTTCTCTGGGGCGCAGTTTTCTTGCATTAAAGACCAATTGGGGGATATCTATACGCATGGGGCATACATAAATGCAACGCTGGCACATGGTACACATCCAGGGCCAGTCAGATTTCGCAATTTCCTCATCCATTCCCAGGGCAGCCATTCGAAGGAATTTTCTGGGATCCATATTTTCAAGCCCTGTGGCGGGACATCCTGAAGCACAGGCGCCACAAGTTAAACATGAGTTTAAATTGCCCCCTTCCGGTAACAATGTTTTCACTTTATCCAAAAAAATGTTTTTCTGCTTTTTATTTCCAAGCTTTATGACAGATAATGTCATTGCTACTTTTTCCATTTTGAAGCTGCTCCTTGATTTAGAATCACTTATGTTTAAATTCAAATTTCAAATATAAAGAGCACAATGTATGCCAAAAAATGCAAAACTCGATTCTTTTCAAAATATCAATAAAATCAGATAGCTATGATTGATAACAGGATCTTTTTGTTTTGAAGGTTGCAAATATGCGATTTTTTAACCATAAATAGATTTAAACCTGCGACCTGTTCTTTGGTACCCCAAGTGATACATTGACATCATATCAATCCGGAACACTTGTTTTAAACCCATTGCTATCTTAGCTTTTATGATTATTATAAAAATTTACCACAATCAGAAACGGAAGGTTTAAATATGCCAAAAAACACAGAAATAGAAAATACAGAAACAAAAAATACAGGTTTTGTGAAAAAACAAACCCTGGTGATTGGGATTATAGTGTCTTTGTTCATCGGGTTTGTGGGCGGGACTATATATTCTTCATTTAAACTTACCGCTGACAAACAGGTTGGGCAGCAGAGTATTGCAGTTCCAAATAATAATCCTGCAGCAGGACAACAGGATAATTCAGTGGAGGTTTCTGCAAAAATTTTACAGGTTGAACAATATTTGGAGCAAAACCCCAATGACGCCAATGCCTGGACCCAATTAGGCAATCTATTTTTTGATTCAGATCAGGAAAAAAATGCCATTGATGCCTATGAAAAATCTCTGACAATCGAGCCGGGGAAAATTGGAGTAATCACTGATCTGGGGGTGATGTACAGAAGGAATGGTCAACCTGAAAAGGCCATTGAAGCGTTTGATAAAGCCATTGCAATTGATCCTTCCTTTGAAACCGCAAGGTTTAACAAGGGAATTGTGTTATTGCACGACTTAAACGATACCACAGGCGGTATAAGAGCATGGGAAGAGATTGTTAAATTAAACCCCATGGCCATGGCTCCCAATGGGGAATCTGTTGATGCCCTGGTTCAAAGGATGAAAAAACAAAAATAAATATCATAATATGCAAAACAAGATCTGGAAATTAAAAACAGAACACCTGAATCTTGGAAATTATTCCTTTGAGGTCATAAAAAAAAAGATTAATAATATTTATTTCAGGATCTATCCGTCTAAGGGTAAAATAATTGTCTCTGCACCAGTTTCAATTGATCTTGAAACATTGAACAAAGCAATTCTTTCAAAATCAGACTGGCTTAATGACCAGGTCAAAAAGAGTTCAATTGCAGAACCTGTATCTATTAAAACATATACAACAGGTGAAGCGCTTTTGTTTAAGGGAAAAATCTATTCTCTTAATGTGAGTTATCAAAATTCACGATCAAAGGCTTTTATAACCTTTGACAACCGCATCCAACTTGTGGTGAAACCAGGAACAACTGTCTTCCAACGTGAAAAAATTCTAATCGCATTTTATCGAAAAGAATTAAAACGATCCATTGGCATCTATGTTGCCAAGTGGCAGCCTCTGATGGGTGTAATAGTAAATGAGTTTAATGTGAGAATAATGAAAACCCGATGGGGAAGCTGTAACATCAATGCCAAAAGGATCTGGCTAAACCTTGCCCTTGTCAAATGTGCTGATTGCTTTATTGAGTATGTGGTTGTCCATGAAATGGTTCATTTGCTGGAAAGAAATCACAATGCACGGTTCAAGGGATTTATGGACAAGTTTATACCGGATTGGAAAAGACTTAAAAAAGAGTTGAATCAATTTAGTTTATAACAATGCCTTTGCAAACTTAATCAGCAGTCCTGTTTTTGCATCATTTAAAACGAGAGGGTTAAGGTCAGGGATCCTATCATCTGACCCTGTTTCTGGTTGTCAAATTGTTTGGTTCTGAAAAGATGCCTGTAGGTAATTTTGAACATGTCTATATTAAATGCTAATCCCAGAGAAAGATCCGTAACTATATTTTTTTTATCAACACTGTGGCTTTTCTCCCAGGTGTTTCCATCAAGAAAGATGTCATGGATTACACCTTCAACCTGGGAACTTGCAAATACATGCATGCCCCATGGGGTTTGTCCTTGTTGTGAGCCTGAATTGACAGGTGCGGTGACTCCGGCTCCTGCGCGGATCACATCAGATCCGAAATCCTTTGGGATATTATAACCGAAACGGATTTCACCTCCTGCATTGCCCGAGGTTTTTACATTACCCAGAGCTAATCCGGCATGGGAAATTAAGTCATAGTCCAGAATATCAAATAACGCTATGCTGTGCACCCTCCATTTCCGCTGCCAGGAAAATCTGACTGCGGGTTCGTTATGGAGCTGGTTGTTCCAGCCCTTTGCAGTGGGGATGTCCCGGATTTCATGGACCGAGTTCTGTGCGAGTTCTGCTTTGGCAGCAGGACCCACAACACCCAGGACAATTTCAAGCGTGTCAAGGATGGTATTCGTTTTGCTGTGCAGGGCCAGTCCGCCATACAGGAAACCGGCATAGGGTCGTTCTGATTTAAGCAATGCAGTCGCCTGGATATCAGAAGGTGTATAAATCTGCTGTCCCAGTAAAATACCGACATTGTGAATACTTTTTAACTCGCTTGAAAATGGGATGGTCTGGATGATGGAATGGATTATGGGTATGGACCATTCAGGCAGGCGCGGGTCATCCTTGTATTGTTTCAGATCGTTTGAAAGCCAGGTAATCTGGACTGCATTGGTATAATATTTATCTGTGTCACCGAAAAGGTCATTTTCAAAAAAAATTTGAACTGTCTGAAGTTCGTGAGGATCTTTGGGCCATGCATTGGTTGAAAAAAAGAAAACGCTAAAAATAATGCTGATACATAAGAAGCGTATAACCCAAAATCTGAAAATTTTTCCTGGCACTGTAAAAGACCTTATGGAATTTGATAAAACCAAAATACTATACACCAATATCCGTTTAAATCCAAGAAATGGTTCTTTCTCCCAGTTTGGTGAAGTAGTTATGCATACATTAATTTCCCTTTTGGTTTAGGGATTGTACGACCTAAGTCTTTAGCAGTTTCGAGCCATTCGTTTATAATAGTTTCTGCGTTTGATACAGCTTCTTGATAACTATGGCCATCTGCCATGCATCCAGGGAGCTCGGGAACTTCGGCAATAAATAA
>JABIYQ010000110.1 GCA_018702715.1 Desulfobacula sp.
CCCTTGACCTTGCGATGGATCAATGAAGTCAGAACCGCTTTAGGCGATAAACTTCATATTGCCGGAACCAATGGCGCCTATGACTGGCGGGACATTGTCATGTTTATCATGAGCGGGGCCCACATTGTACAGATGTGCTCTGCTGTGATGTGCTACGGGTATGAGTGGCTGGATAAACAGGTAAAGGGACTGGAAGCCTTTATGGATGAAAAAGGATACCAGACCATTGACCAGATGTTGGGAATTGCCACAGATGCCTGCATGGAATACGGCCAGATGCCCCATGAAAAAGCAAGGGTTGACAAGGACCAGTGCATCAACTGCGGCATGTGCCTGAAGGTCTGTTTTTCAGATGCGATGCAGCCGGATGAAGAAAATGTATTTGTCAAAGAAGAAAACTGCGTGGGTTGCGGCGGATGTTATTCCGTCTGTCCGGTAAAAGGAACCATTGACATTGTACAAGTCTGATAACGGGTAAGATAAGAGTCCTTAGTTTCTTAACCGAAATAAAGACTTGAATGACTACCGTTCATGATAAAATGATCATTACCTGCAGGGAGGACCTATAATGAGACCGAAGCTTCATTATTTATCCAACAGTGATATTGAGAGCATCCATGAATGTTCCTTGAAAATTTTAAATGAACTCGGGATGAAATTTCCAGCCAAAGAGGCCCTGGAAGCTTTCAACAAAGCAGGTGCAAAAATAATTGATAATGATACGGTGCTTATAAATGAAAGCCTTGTAAATGATGCCCTGGGCAAGACCCGGAAACGCAAAGATCTTACACTTTATGCCTTAAACCCGGAAAATGATGTCACATTTGAAACCCATGACCCGGGCATCACCTGTATGACCATGGCAACCAGTGTAATTGATCCCTGGTCTGGAGAAAAAAGACCTGCAACATATGAAGACCTTGAAAGGCTTGTCAGAATTGCAGACCACTTAAAACATATCAAGTTATCCGGCGGCCTTGTCACCCCCCAGGATGTGAACAACACTGTATGTGACTGGTATACCTGGGCAGGTTGCCTTAAGAATACAACAAAACATATTACCGGTGGCGTCCTGGGATACAGAGGTGTCCGGGATGCCATAGAAATGGGCAGTATCGTTGCCGGCGGCAGAGATACATTTTTGAAGAGACCTTTTATATCGGGCTGGGTCTTGACTCTTCCGCCATTGGGTATGGACACCGCCTCCCTTGAAGCGATGATGGAAATGAACCGGCATAATATCCCGATAATGTTGAGTTCCGGGCCTATTTTAGGCAGTACATCCCCTGTTACCATTCCGGGTATGATAGCCCAGGCCCATGCTGAGATACTGGCATGCATCACCTTATCACAGTTGATAAACCCTGGCGCTCCCCTGGTGTATACCAGTTTTGCCCGGGGAATGAATATGAAAACCACTAATATTTCCATGGCAGGCCCGGAGTTTGCCGTATTAAAAGTGTCCATGGCCCAGATGGGCCGTTGGCTTGACTTTCCTGTCCGGATGCCGTCCATGCTCAGGGATTCCAAGGTGCTGGATGCCCAGGCCGGGTTTGAAACAGGAATGGTAGGAACCCTTTCTTCATTTAATGCTGATATCATGGATGCCATGCAGCTGGATACGGATTTGGTGGTTGATTATCCGGACCTGGTGTTCTGTGATGATTGTATGGCTTTTATCAGACATGCATTAAGACCTGTAACAGTAAATTCCGAATCTTTGGCCTTTGATGTCATAAAAGAGGTGGGACCCGGTGGTAACTATCTGACTTCCCAACACACGTTTCAACATTTCAAAAAGGAACTTTGGCATTCCGATCTGTTTGACCATGATAATTGGGAAAACTGGAAAAATAAGGGTGCAAAAACAATTCGTGATAAGGCTTTGGAAAAAACATATAATTTGCTTGAATTGGAGTATCAACCCATTGTTTCCTCTGAGCAGTCAGCTGCAATAGATTTTATTGTCAAGAAAGCTCAAAATGATCTATCAGGAAAATGATTTCATAAAGAATATTTTTTTGGGATAAATTTATTCAGACATATATACATTTCAAGAGCAACTTTTTAAGATGAGATTTACAATTTTAACTTTTTCAACTTCGGCCATAAAACCCTTTTTTTTAATTACATGATTTGATTTTTGTACTATCGATTATATCTGGTATCATTAGTGACGAGTTAAATCCCCCAATTTACCGAGCGCTTCTTTCACCAGTCCGGGCTTTTTAAAATTCTCCAAGATACCAGATATAGTATGGACAAATTTTTCAGTTTCAGATTTGAAATTACAATATATAGCCGGAAGCAAAGTCAAAAAAATCAAACCCTCATTAACTTTTATTGGAGAGTACATTGAATTTGATCACATAATCCGGAAAGAATTTTTTAAAATACCCAGAAAATATTTTTGTTATATTATATCGTTGATAGCAAAAATATAGCCGGTAATATCATTACAGGTTTATAAAATTGAATTAAAATTTCAACACTGAAAAAATGCTATACACCATATATGGGGTGCCTTCAATTTGTCTGGACTGAGTCTTTGAAATGCCAGTCCCCATTGAAACAAGGTAGGAAAAAAGAGTTTAAAAATAGACAAAGCGCTCGCTTTTTTACTACCTCAGAACCCTATCCCAAAGTGGCTTAACTTTGTGACCAGTTTTTTGGGGGAGGATCAATATGTATTTAGAATTATTTTGATAGATATTCAAACAAAAACAAAGCTGCCATTTTTCACCCCTCATTTAAGGCAAGATTAATATTCTTTTTAACTACGAGCAATATTTTCAATTGCTTTCTCGGAGCCACTTGATCTTTTTTCTTTAATGTGATTTTAAAAATCAAATTATATAGCTTTCAAAAGAGGACTCAGTTTTTATGGGGAGCGGTATGGTTGTAAAAAGGACGTCTCCGTTGATTAATATAGTGGGAACGGATAACATTCTCCCCGCTTTTTTACA
>JABIYQ010000260.1 GCA_018702715.1 Desulfobacula sp.
CATCCCATATATCCAGCCCCACCCATCATATGCCCGCCGTAATTACCATAGCCGTTATCTCCCCAGCCTGCAAAAGCGGTTGCATAAACAAACAGCCCCAAAAATGAGGAGATTAATGCGGAAAATAAACCTGTTTTAATTTTCATTGTCTTGTCCTTGAAACAATCTTCCCTGGTTTTTAGTATTATCCAATCCTTCTGATTTTTACCTAATTTTTACCTAATTTTTACCTGATTCTTACCTGATTCTTACCTGATCCTTACCTGATCCTTAATAATTCAAGTTTCATGCCAGAAATGATATCCTATTGATACTAAAGAAGATGACTCATTTGCATCTGTCTTAAAAAAAAAGACGATATAAAAAAACCGGATAAAAATTATCCAGACAGTGAATAAATATTATCCACCCAAACATTTTTAATTATGATTTTGAAGTTGTCTCTGCTGTTTGTAAAAGTGGTGCTATAGCCAAGGAGACTCTGGGTCTTACTGAAGAGCATAAAATATATCAAGGTCAGGAAGAGACCATTTGCAATCCAGTATTTCAAGCAAAAGTGCTCAATAGCGAAAAGACTGATTTCAATTTATTGCTTGGTATCGAGATCCAACTGAATCGCCATTGGAAAAACCGGGCCAATAGTTCTCCGGATTTAGTCCCCCAAATAGTTGAATGTGCAGTGACTAAAAATTCGAACTATATTACCGTGTTCATCCTGTCCCAGAACCTTTTCATAGGCTCGATTATTACATGTACTTTTACATTTTGACCCATACCGCTTACAGCAAAGTTCCGCGCCATGCTTTTGTTGGTGGATATTTGTTGTACACCTACCGCACGGTCCTATCTGAGTGGGGTTTTCGCAACTGCCGTTGACATGCACAGTCACAGTCCCGTGTTCCATAAGGAATTCCTTCCCATTGTCGTAGCATTTACATCCGCATGTTATCTCGGCGCTACATCCTCTTGCCTCGACCTGTTGATTTCCGGTCAGGAAAACACCTGCCACCAGCAAAATCAAGCAAACAATAAATCGCTTCATTGTCCCCTCCTCTTGTCAGAAACTGACTTATGCTTAAATAAAACCCATTCCATCACAATAATACAACGGTGGCTGCATGTAGACTTGCCAACTGGAATAGTTCCGGCACAAATATTGAAATTGAAAGCTGATGGGGCGGCAATTTTAAACACTGATTAACACACAACTCAGATGAAGCATTATTTTAAGTGACACATATCACAGAATAAAATGGGAATCAATTAAGTGAAGGAAATTTTTAAGAGTCTCTTTCCAAAAAAATATTTGGGTTAATGAAAAATGGTCAACAAATAAATTTTATAATAAAATAGCGTAACTTCAATATCAGATTTTGGGGTGGGATCGGTTAAAAATCAGACCTCAAAAAAAGTCCTAATTTTACCTGATCCAACTAATTTGGATAACAATCTGAAATTATTCTGTTCAAATCGAACTTTGCCAGCTATGCAAGCTGGATGAATTTTTAGATATTCAGCTAATGCAAGCACATTTTTTTTTGTAGGATTAGATTTCGCATCGGCAGTGGACCAAACTTTATTTGGAATCAAAGATTCAATAGCAAGAAAATCGGCTTCGTCTTCAATATCGTTTTGTTTTCCTCTCCCAGAGATTCTGATATCCATGTCATCTACAAATAAATTATGATTTTCTTTGCCAAGATGCAATACGATATGGGCTAATTCATGAAGAAGGCAAAACCAAAAATTATCAATTCTGTCATATCTAAGTGTTAATCCAACAACGGGTGTCGAATCTTCAAGTAACAAGGCAGCACCATCTAAATATGTTTTTGATAGATGCCGTTCTATGATTAGATGGATTCCATGTTTTTCCAAAAACTCCTGGGCAAGTAAGGGACCCTCATCAAAAAAACTTAATTTAGCGATCTCTTTAAGGCTGTCAGATGTGAAATTAGCATGGTCGAATTTTCTTTGTAGCGTGTTTGTTTGGGCAACCGCCATGATCCTCATACACCATGAGTTAAGTGCATAGCTATCTGTTTTTGCATTAGTCCGATTTCCGGAATTTTCTCTAAAACAAGCCTCAATCGTTTCTCCATTTGGACAACAATTATTAATAAAAAGCCGCATGGTTTCTTCAGCTGAATCTTTTAAA
>JABIYQ010000002.1 GCA_018702715.1 Desulfobacula sp.
AGAATTCAAAAAAGCCCCCGTACTATCCTCTGTGAAGGACATCTGGTTTTCCAATGATCAAGGTTCTTCTGACAATACCCAGGGTTTTTTTTCATGCTTTGGGGTCCACCTCACTGTTTACCATATTTCCGGTTTTACAGAGGCTTTTTGAACTCTTGAGGGAATGTTGGTTAGTAAAATCAGATCATTCATCAGAAAAGACTGCCACTTCAAGGTTTTTGGGAGATTTTTAAAAATCAACTATAGCTGTCCAATAAATTTATTGGACAGGTCTTTTCCTTCCTTTCTCCAAGTAACTTGATCAGGATTTTGATTTTGCCTTTTCCCATATACTGGAATTTAATTTGTAAAAACTTTCTTTGCATTGTACCGCTATATATATTATTGTAATTTTTATTTATATTGACCAGAATATTAAACGCATTCTGGTCTGGTGATTTTATAGCTTTGGGTGTGTTCGGACCATGGCAAGCATTCTACTCCAAAGATCAAGTCCATTTCGACATTAAAAGGAATTTCTGATGACGGGAAAACTTACCTACGAAGAATTAGAAAAAAAAATTCAAAAATTAGAGCAGGCAAAATCAGTGAGCAAGAAGGCTGAGGAGGCTCTGAGGGAGAGTGAAGAAAAATACCGAACCATTCTTGAAAGCATTGAAGACGGTTACTATGAAGTTGATATGAAAGGGAATTTTACTTTTTTCAATGATTCAATGTGCAAGATTCTTGGATATTCCAAAGACGAATTAACAGGCTTGAATAACAGACTGTATATGGACGAGGAAAACGCAAGGAAAGTCTTTAACGCCTTCAATGAGGTCTATAGAACAAAAAAATCATATAATGCATTTGATTGGGAATTGATTAGAAAGAATGGTTCCAGGTGCTATGTTGAGACATCAGTAGCTCTTAAAAGTAATTCAAAGGGTCAACCAATAGGTTTTCAGGGTATAGCACGAGACATCACTCGGCGCAAACAGGCAGAGGATGCACTACGTGTATCACATGAAATATTTCTAACGGTTTTGGACAGTATTGATGCAAATATTTATGTGGCCGATATGGAATCATACGAAATTCTTTTTATGAATAAAAATTTGATGAATACCTTTGGTAAAGATCTGACTGGTGAATTATGCTGGGAAGGGTTTAAAGGAAAATCCAAACCATGCAAACACTGTACAAATGATCAATTAATAGACGAAAATGGTAAACCCACAGGCCTTTGTACCTGGCAAAATAAAAATTCCATTACGGGCAAATGGTATATAAACAATGACCGTGCCATAAAATGGTCAGATGGACGTTTGGCAAGGATAGAAATAGCGACAGATATTACTGATTTAAAACACATGGAGGAAGAACTTCGACAAGCGCGAAAACTGGAATCCATCGGCACCCTGACAAGTGGCATTGCCCATGATTTTAATAATATAATGGGTATTATTCTGGGAAATACGGAATTGGCCTTAGAGGATGTTCCAGAATCGAACCGGGCTTATTCCAACCTTGAAGCGATAAAGACAGCCAGTCGAAGGGCAGCAAATATTGTAAAACAGCTTAGCAACCTCAGCCGTATAATTGACCAGAAATTGCAACCAATAGAAATTGCACGAGTTATCAAAGATGCCCTTACGTCTTTACGATCAATGATTCAAAATACAATAGATATTCAGCAGGATATTCAAATTACAAATGAAACTATTCTTGCAGACCCAACCCAGATAAACCAGATCATGATGAATCTGTGCATCAACGCTTCCCATGCCATGGAACAAATAGGCGGAAAGCTTACCATCTTAGTTGAAAAAGTGATTTTGGGCGATAGTTCAGCCAAAGACTATCCTGACTTAAAAGGTGGCAAGTATGTTAAGATAGCGGTAAGCGATACAGGCCCGGGAATCGACCTCAAGATTATAGACCGAATTTTTGACCCCTATTTTACAACCAAAGGTGTGGGGGAAGGTTCTGGTATGGGGTTGGCCGTAGTGCACAGCATTGTCAAGAGCCATAGCGGAGCTATTAGCGTTGATAGCACCCTTGGTAAAGGCACTAAATTCATCATGTTTTTTCCATTGGTTACTGAGAAACCAATGGTTGAAGTCCAAACCACATAGGAGATTCCCAGGAGAAGTGAAACCATATTATTTGTGGTATGCTGAAAACAGGATTAAAGAGGAGCTGTCAAAAATTGAAACTGTTTCATCAGATGTTTCAATGGCCTAATCTTGTTCTCACTTTTTTTGTTTCAGCATAAGGATGTACCGGCTGGTAACGCCCAGAATTTTCTTCTCCTGCATGGCACTGACTGTAATCGCATTAAACTTTAACAATAATCTAAACTGACCCCGTATCTATAAGAATAATTGACCCATCCGTCATTCAATCACTGACACCCCACAATACGCTCAAAAACATTCACGATATTTTTTTAACTTTTTCCGTCCACTTCTGATAGTTTGGCCTCTCAGGAGGCCAATATGGAAAAACGTCCTTGTAAAAACTGCAGAAGGCTTATTGAAATCAGCCCACAAAGGCCTAATCAATTATTTTGTAATAGAAAAATTTGCCAAAGGGTTCGAAAAAACAATTGGCAGAAGAAAAAAATAGTATCAGATGAGGCCTACCGCCAAAATCAAGATGATGCTCAAAAACGTTGGCTGGATAAAAATCCCGACTATTATAAAAATTATCGAGAGAACCACCCGGAATACACTGAAAAAAACCGGCAGAAACAACAAGAGCGAAACCGAAATAAAAGGGTTATGTGTCACCAGAAGTCCATTTTTAGCGAAATTGCAAAGATGGACGTGTCACGCACAAAAAATCCTATAATGTCAGGGATGTACGAGCTTTCTTCTGCACAAGACCCAAGTATTGCAAAGATGGACGTGTTAATCGTTGATCTTTCATCAATATCAGTAAGTTATGCTAAGAAAAATGTTAAAATTGAATGATTGCAAAGATAGGACTTTATGGTCATCGGTCTGAATATTGGTTAAAAGGTACCTATGAAAACTCAAATCGAACAAATAGATATTCACCAGATTATTCTTCGTTATGAGCACACCAGAGTTTATAAAGAAAACTCGTTGAACAGACTCCGTCGTTCCATGGAGCGGTTCGATCAGATTGCACCTGTGTTAGTCATTCCAGCACCGAACAAACAATTTGTTCTGGTCGACGGGTATCTTCGGGTAAAAATCGCAAAAATGTGCGGTAGAGATACGGTGTTGGGACTAATATGGGTAACAAAAGAGCAAGAGGCTCTGCTGTCGATAATAAAAAATAATGATGGCAGGCAATGGGAAATTATCGAACAGGCATCGTTGCTCAATGATTATGTAATTCGTTTTAAATTGAACATTTCACAAGCTGCAAAACAAATTGGGCGTGACAAAAGCTGGGTAAAAAGAAGACTGGCGCTTGTCCGGGATCTTCCTGAAGATGTGCTTGATGCTTTGAGATCTGGCCATATATCGGCATGGTCTGCTGCACGGGTTCTGGCTCCGTTGGCGCGCGCCAACAAAAAGCATGCACAACAACTCACCTCCCATCTGAAAAACGATCCCATTTCTACAAGACAGCTTAAAGAGTTTTTCAATTGCTATAAAAAGTCCAATCATTTAGCGCGGTCAAGGATGATAGAAGATCCGCCATTATTTTTAAAAGCATCGTTGTTCAAAAAACAGGAACAACAGGCTTCAGAATTAAGTGAGGGCCTGGAGGGCAAGTGGCTCAGGGATATGAACACTGTGCGCGCTATTTTGAAACGTCTTAGAAAAAATACAGTGACGGTTATTTATTCTGGCCAGGAACCCTCCATCCGCAAAAGGCTGGTTGATGCATTACATCAGACTCAGAATATTTTTAAACATCTAAATGAAGAGGTAACATCCCATGATCAAGCCGGAAACGAAACAGGCCATAAAAGAGATGCGAAAACACGAGATGTCTATAAAAGAAATTTGCAAAACACTAGAAGTTTCAAGAAACACAGTACGCAGGGTTATCAGGGACAAACACAATGACGTGAGTTCAAAATCATCAAAATACCAGGACCACATTCCTATCATCAGAGAGCTTTATCCTATTTGTAAGAAGAATGCTGTAAGGGTGAAGGAAGTTTTAGAAGAAAAATACAAAATCTCCATCCCTTATCCTTCCCTGGTCTGGCTGGTACGTCAGGAAGGGTTAAATAAATCTCGGAAGAAACAATCCGGCAGTTATAGTTTTGCCCCTGGAGCCGAGGCGCAGCACGACACCTCGCCGTATAAGATTATGCTGGGAGATAAAAAAACAACAGCTCAGTGCGCTTCGCTGATTCTTGCCCATAGTAGCAGGGTATATATTCAATTTTATCCCAGATATACCCGTTTTGAGGCCATGATTTTTTTGATAGAAGCCTTGAAGTTTATGGATGGAAGTTGTGCCAGATGCACCATTGATAATACGAGTGTGTTAGTAGCTTACGGTGTAGGCCCAGATGCGGAGATAACTCCGCAAATACGCCAATTGGGCAAGATGTTCGGCATGAAGTTTATTCCCCACAACGTCGGGCATCCCGATAGGAAAGCCCGGGTTGAAAGAGCGTTCTATTATGTTGAAAAAAATTTTCTTGTCGCCAGGACATTTGTAGATTGGGATGACCTTAATAAAAAGGCCCTTGCCTGGTGTAAAAAGGTTGCCAATCAAAAACCCAAGCGCTCATTGGGAATGAGTCCTGAACAGGCATATATTATGGAAAAACCTTCGCTTATTCCTCTCCCGGCCTATATTCCTCCTGTGTATATAACCGTATACCGGGTGGTTGATATACAAGGATATGTCCATCTGGATACCAACCGCTACTCTGTGCCGTACAAACTTATCGGGGAAAAGGTTGAAGTTCAGAAACACAAGGAGCATGTATTAATTTACCATGCCAATAAAAAGATAGCTGCGCATAAAAGAGAGATGAAAAAGAAAGATTCACGGGTAACGCTTTCTGCTCATCATGCACCGTATCTCAAACAAAAATCAAACCCATCATCTTCAATGGAAGAAAAAATGCTGAAAGGGGAAAACCAGATTCTTGACAGCTACATAGCTGAATTGAAAAAACGATCACATGGTCGTGGTGTGGCCCGCTTTAGAAAGCTATTGGGAATCAAACGTACTTATCCTGAGGACGCATTCATGGCCGGTATCCGGCAAGCAGGCAAGTACGGTCTTTATGATCTTCCCCGACTGGAAAAGATAATCATCTCATTTATTGCCGGAGAATTTTTTGACCTATGATACATGCAAAGCTCCACAGTCTTTTGGAAGAATTGAAATTTAAAGGTATGGATCAGGCTCTGGAAAAGATTTTATCAGAAACTGAAAAAAACGGGCCAACCACGTCTGACACTCTTATTGCATTGCTTGAAGAAGAACTGCGTTATCGAAAAGAACGCAGTTTAATAAATCGAATAAAAAATGCACGTATCCCATGGGACTGGACCCTTTCATCGTTTCCATTTGACAGGCAACCTATGCTGAACAAACAACAGATTATGGATTTGTCCACAGCGGATTTTGTTCAACGGGGTGAGAATATTATTTTTATAGGTAACCCGGGCGTCGGCAAATCAGGAGTGGCAGCCGGACTGTTGCGAGAATCGTTGATCTCTGGATACAGAGGCCTGTTTTATAATGTTCAGGATCTGCTTAATGATCTTTATGCTTCTCTTGCTGATCGCACAACGACAAACCTGCTTAATCGACTCTGCAGGTTTGATATTTTATTACTGGACGAGCTTAGCTACCTTACCTTAAGCATTGAACAAATGAACGCTTTTTTCAAGCTCATGGCAGAACGATACCTGCACAACAAGACAACAATTATCACTACAAACCTCGATTATCCCAAATGGTATAATCTGTTTAAACCCAAAGATATGGTCGACGCAATGCTGGATCGTCTTCAGCACCGCTGCATCACCATCCGTATCAACGGAGACTCTCTGAGAAAAAACACTTCAAGTAATCAGCAATCACGCACCTGATATGACCACTTCGTTTGAAGAAATCGGGAAAATGGCCGATAGAGTACGAACAATTGACCTTAATACACTGCTGCAACACTATGGGTGCACGAAAGATCTTCACGACAAGGCCAAATGGCGCACCCCTCGGGGGATAATCTCGGTGACCGGTTATAAGTTCATGAACTGGACCCTGGGGACCGGTGGCGGTGGTGCCATTGATCTTGTCATCCATTTGCAGGGGCTGGAGTTTAAAGATGCCGTGTTTTGGCTTTACCATAACTTCTCCTATCCTTCTGTGTTAAAAACTTCTCAAAAACGATTATGCCCTCCAAAACAAATTTTAAAACTACCTCAAAAAAATAACAAAAAGCTTGGGAAGGTTACAAAATACCTCAGAGACAATCGTTGCATCCCAAGAAAACTTATAGATAGCCTGATCCTATCCGGAAAACTTTATGCAGACGATAGGGCCAATGCTGTTTTTTTACTGCTTGGGAAAAAAAAGAAGGTTGTTGGAGCAGAACTCCGGGGTACCGGTAATACTAAATGGCGCGGCATGGCATACGGTTCCAAAAAAAATCTTGGTTGTTTTTATATTATTGGTAAGAACTCCAGGAAAATAGTGCTTTGTGAATCAGCCATTGATGCTGCATCCTGTGCCGTGCTTTATCCTGAATATACTGCTATTTCAACGTCGGGAGCGACTGTTAATCCAGCATGGTTACAAAATTTTATAACAAATGGCTGTGAAATCTACTGCGGTTTTGATAACGACAGTACCGGCGATATGATGGCAGATAGAATGATCAAACATCACCCATCAATCAGAAGGCTTCGTCCAACCAGGCATGATTGGAATGAGGTTATTCAAAGCTCTTTTCTTTAACCCACCTGTTATAAAGCAACTTGTAAAAAACACTACTTGGAAAAGGAAAATGCTTTCATATTGATTTTGTTGTCAAAAAATAACTCAATCGATCAAAGCGAAACAGTCTCAGTGTATATGAGTGTTATTGCGATTATAAATGCTGGATAGGTGCGCAAATAAGGGGGCATTTAAAATCGTTATGAAAGGGTTAGAGAATTTTATTGTTCAAGCATTAAACCGTTCCGAAGACAATGGCGCCGGTCAGCCACCTGGGGAATAGTTAATCCACGGGACAAATCAGTATTTGGGGATTTTGTTAATATTAACATTTCCCCCAAATGATTTCGGATAACATCTCTTGTCTCGCCTAATCGCATGGCTATTCTTTCCTGAGGAATTCCCAAACGATTCATACGCCAGCTTTTCAGGTCAAGTTTAATTTGCCTGACTGCTTTTACACCTTGTTCCGTTAAAAACAGGGTACTTTCCCGATCCCTTCCTGCACTTTTCAACAAATACCTTTCAGTCCCAAGGTTTCATCCACACCGGTTTGAATTAATATAACATTAAGGGTGCAATATCATACTCGATCAGTTCGTAGGTAGGATATCCTGAGGTGGATAAATATTTCGACTTAAAATCTCCAGAAAAAAGGGGTTGCCCCGGTTGTTGGAAAAAAATATTTTCAAACTTTACATGATTCAAATATAAAAAAGATTAGTGAGTTGCATACTATAAATAGATGTTTCCAGGCATTGCCAATTCAGACCCAGAAAAATCATGGGAATAATTTTCACCTTAAAAAGATTATCAAAACATAATTAATAAAAAAAGGAGGAATCATGCGAATTTTTAAAATCATATTTTTTTTAACATTGGCAATTAATATTTTCAGTTGTTCGACCTTTAAGACTGAGAGAGTTGAACTCATTCGTGAACCGGAAAAGCCGATTATTGATACTGGTATAGTTATCAGGCTGGTTGATCAGGCGAATACTCAGTTGGAACTTGGAGAATTTGAAAAAGGACAAAGGATATATGAAGATCTGCTCACAACGTATAAATCTGAAAACGGCTCCTTTGAAACAGCCATACTGACTAATTTAGCCATAGCTTCTCTGCAGAGCGGGGACCGGGAAAAATTTTTAAGTATGGTCGAACGGTTGAACCTCGTAAGCTCAAATTTGAATCAATTGTCAAGAAATACACAGATTGTTCTGCTTCTTGGTATGGAAATGACTGACGGTGTCCGTAAAAGAGATTTGCGTATTCATTCCCAGCTTTATCAAGCAGTTAATCAGGCAATATATTTAAAATAAGGGGATTCTGAAATGAAAACGTTATTTTTTCTGGCAAGCATTTGTGTTTTAGCATGGGCCGGTTTGATATTGATGGATAATAGTTATCTGTCACTTGATCAGCTCAAACAGAAGATATTTGTACAAGAAGAGAAAGGTGTGCTCAACCATATAATTCCCAAGGACATTAACAAGGCAGATCCAATTATAAACCAAAAGGTTAATGGCCAAATGGAATTGGTTTTAGAAGAACAAAATGATCCCCCTGCTGTAAGCCACCAGTCTGACCCAAAGATAGATAAGTTAATCCAGAAAATTAAAACAAATACAAAACCTGTACTTGAAAAAATAGAAACTTTTTTGAGTAAAAGCCCGGAGCAGATAACCGAGGTAGATGATCCTTCAGAAGGTAATGATGTTTTAACAATGGATATTACTGGTCATGAAGCTCAACCCGATCATGAAACTGCAATCGATTATGAGGATGTAACCGATCATGAAACGGTAACTGATTATGAGGATGTAATTGATTATAAAACCAAAGAAAACTGGATTTTCAAAGCACAGGTATCAGGCGAGCGAGCACATAAAGCTCTGATGGAAATGAATTCAATCCTTGGCCGTAACTAAAACAAAGAGAGGAATACTATGAAACACCTTATCTTTTCAGCATTTATACTTGTTTTTTTTCTGTCCTTTATATCTCCTGTAAACGCAGGTGACAAAAGTAAAGAACTTATTCCAATTTTTGCAAACGCTCAAAAAGAAGCAGTCAAAGATGTCCTTACCTGTTTCAGGAAGGGCGCCACAGCAGAAAAATGGGGAAATGCCCTTAAGGATCTTGTCGGTGCGGAAATCGGCATGATTAATTACGGTGTCAGCTATAAGTCTGATAAATTATACAGCAAGCTGGCCAGCGATCTTCCCCCCACACAATATCCTTTGTTTGGTTTCAGAGTCTTTGAAAAGCGTCTTAAGAATGCCGGATATGAGTTTTCATCATTTAATGAACCCTTTACCGGAAAACACTATCTGCGTTTTGCCAACTCCTATGACAAAATTACTGGGATTGTATTTAAATAAAACAAATGATCAAAATGGAGAACTTATAAATGAAAAAATTACTTAAAAAAACAATTGTATTAATTTGTATTTATTTTATTTTTCTTACAGGGGTAGCGACAGCAGCAGAGAATTCTATGCTTGTCGAACTTCCAAAAAAAATCAATCTACATCTTGGCAACATTGCAAAGATCGCTCATAAGTATGACGTTCAAACAATACAAAAGGAAGGACAAATTAAGGACATTATCCATAGATTGCATAATGCCAATAACCAAGACCATATTTACAGCATCCAGCAGGAATATCTTGCACACAGGGCAGAGAGCCTTAAAGGTCTGGCTCACAAAATAGTGGGCATTGAAAATGAACTTACTTCTGCAGTTAAAAATATAATTCAACTGGATCAGTTGAGAAATGACAGTCATAAATTTGGTATTGGGGAAGGAATAGAACGTAATGATTTAGAAGCCAAACAGGCAGTTAAAGGCATGCTTAAAGGATTTGAATCTGTTCTGCATATGGTGGAGGCCCTTAACCCTGAGGTGAACCTCAGCAACCAGTATGATACATTCAGTGTGATGAATTCTATGGCAAGGTCATTTTATACAAATTCATCAAATATTTCTATGGAATCCCAGAAAAAATTTATCCTTGAAGCTTTGAGCCTTTCAAAAAGTATTCAGGGACTTCTTGGTTCTGAGCATGATTATCTTTTACGCAGGCTGTATTACATTGATTCAAACCACATTGTAAGGCAATTCGGCAAAATTAAACTGGCCATTCTCGGTAATGGACTTGATATCAAAAATGTTTTGGAAAAGCATCACATCACAGATGAAATGGTTCTGAATCATGGTAATTCTAATACAATTTTGAAACAGGAAAATTATAACACAAGATTGAATAAGGCAAACTATGACTATTAAACTATATAAAAGGAACGTGATCATGAAAATTCGGCCGGTAATATCAAATAAAATTTATGTACCAGGGGGAATTATATTTTTTATCTGCCTGAGCATATTCTTCCTCAGCAGCCAGATAGGCATCATCTATAGTCATTTCAGAAGTATGTTCGGCCCGGCTTTTATAGGTCTGCTGGGCCTGACCATCCTTTTTATTACAAGTTTGTTCAGGGTAATTTTCCGAAAGCCTGATGAAGGGATTCCTGTCAAAGCATTAATTATAGTTCAGTGTGCAGGACCTATAGTCGGGCTTTTGGGAACGATAATCAGTATTCAAAACGGTTTTAAAAACCTCAACCTGGGCAATGTCAATCTTGAAACAACAATAAATCAAATCACCACAACTCTTGGAGTCAGCCTGTCCACTACGGTTTATGGAATGGTTTTAAGCTTATGTGCCATGATTGTGCTGCTTGTAGTAAACAAGGAGCATAAAAACACCCCTGTATGATTGACCTGATATGGGGCTGATATATCAACAGGAGAAAAGCAGATGCCAAAATTTACAGTCAAACTTTTAGTCATCTTTTTATACGCTTGCCTCACAGTATTGATGATAAGTCCTTTATTAAAGGCAGAGACAGCTCTTTTCATACCGGAAATACAGGACATGTTGTCTCAATATGGCAAACAACAGGGGATTCTCCTTGATTTTAAACTGATTGATCGTCAGTGCAGGGAGCGTATAAAAAAAGCTGCCATCAAGGTTAAACAAAGCAGGAACAGTAAAGAACTTAGATATTACCAGATGGAATATATCGGACAAAGATCTGTTCATGTAAAATCCATAGTTGTTCATTCTATTAGACTAATTAAAGTTCAGGATAGTTTTCTTGAAAAAATACGTAGGGAGTCAAACAGACATAAAGCTTTTACCAGAAGTGCCCAGGTCGATGGGATGAAGAATCTCATGCAGATGGCTCTTTTTATTACTTCAAAAATAGGCCCAACGCGGCATGAAGAAAATGGGGACCGGGGTCTACTTTTAATCAGCAGCCTGCATCAGGATGTAGAAACCTATATCCTTGCCACTCTTCTTATACCGCCATCCACATTAGATTCTGATTGCCGGCAGCAAATCAAAAATATTAGGGCAAGGCTTTATGAAAATTTAAAAAATTTACGGCTGGAATTTGTTTACCTCGATGAAAAACTCCAGCAAATCAGTACGGAGGATAAATATGAATCATGATAACAGCATGACCAGTTTTGTTGATTTGATGGCGATTTTGCTCATTACATTTATGATGATCACAGTTCTTCTGGTTGTACAAATGGCACATAAGGAAAATCTGATCAAGGTTGACCTGGCTGAAACAAAGATCGAAAATACACACAAATCTGAGGGTTCGGGAGAAACATCCCTTTATCTTACAGTAAATGCGGAAAAAACAATGACCCTTGAAGGAGAAATGATTCCTCAAGATAGACAGATCAAGGATTTACAGGAACTTGAAAAAACACTTATCAAACTAAGTCCGTCTAAAATATATCTTCGTATTGACAGTGATATACCCACCGGCATTGCGGTAGAACTCCTGACAACCTGCCAGGATCTGGGCATTCTCTCTTATCTTGTAACCAGTGAAAAAAAAGGGGGGTAATATGAAACGTACGCTACCATATTCAGGATGTCTATTTATGTTTTTATCCGTCTTTTTCCTTTCACAATATTTTACTCCTGATTATTCCATGGACAAGTTGTATAAGATCGTTCCACCTGAAAAAAAGGAACACAAAGAGCCTGAGAATACTGTTAAAGTAAAAGTTACCAGTGTTGCTTGGCCAGAAAAGCCTGAAAAACAACCCTCTCCCCCAACCAAGGCGGGGAAAAAAGTCAAGGAAAAAGTATTCAAAGGGAGTGTGCAGATTGTTGGGAAATTTGCCTGTGATGTAAAATTCTATACCAGTCAGATGCAAAAAAAAGGAGCTAAACTTGTGGTGTATGAACGGGGGAAAGGAAACCTATATGGAATATCTGATCAGGATGAGCTGACAAAAATAGACAGAATAGATAAAACATACAGCCAGACCAGCAGAAGAATTACAGATGATTATCCAGATGCAGTAAAGATTATAAACAGTGCAGAAAAAATTTATGGCCCCGGGCGCTATGAAATAATTCTTCTTATACCAGCCGTCCTTGAAAAAGAACTGAAACAACATCTTGTCCAGATAGCAACCCAAAAAAGCAAAGTCAAGACAGATCAGATCTCAACATTTTTTGTAAGCTACAGAAAACAAAATTCACAACTGGCAATTGAACTTCAAAAAGTCCTGGTAGGAGAACACAAGTTTGATATCGGTCAAACCTTTATATTTTAAGTTATGGAGAACACTATTATGAATAATACAAATGGAAATGTTGTTATTCTTTTAATCATTGCAATGTTGATTTTAGGGTTAATAATTTTTAGTATTGGGAATAAGCCAACTGGTTCTCGGGTAACACAACCTGTTACAACACCCACTTCAAAATATAATATACCCAATTCTGCAATACAAAAGTTTGATCTTAGGACAAAAAAATCACAGGT
Organism: Desulfobacula sp.; assembly: GCA_018702715.1. GTDB lineage: Bacteria > Desulfobacterota > Desulfobacteria > Desulfobacterales > Desulfobacteraceae > Desulfobacula. The sequence goes on from JABIYQ010000002.1 coordinate 12,745, forward strand.
CCATGAGACAATCCAAGCAGGGATAAGAACAATAGATAATGCATTAACAGAACTGTCTGAATAAGACTTTATGTGGAAATGCAGAAAGGATTATAAATGAAAAACCTTGTATTTTTTTTAATAATCATAAGCTATCTTTTCACCTGTAAACATGCCCAGGCAGATCTGGTAAAAGATTTTGAAACCCTGGCAATGATTTTCAGAAGCAAAATCACAAGTTACAGCAAGGGAAAAAGCACAAGCCGGAAACCATACACCAGATACTGGAATTATATTTTAAAAGCAGGTAAAAAATATAAACTAAATCCATATCTCATATATAGCGTGATAAAACACGAATCAAATTTTGATCCCTATGCAGTTTCTCATAAAAATGCCCAAGGCCTGATGCAGTTGATGCCTGATACAGCAAAGATGTTAAACGTTAATAATTCATTTAACCCGGCACAAAATATTGATGGTGGCAGCAGATATCTAAGACAAATGATAAACACATTTGATGGCAATCTTTACAAAGCTCTTTTGGCGTATAATGCAGGACCGAATAATATTGCAAATGGGATTTATCCAAGAGAATCGAAAGTATATGCTAAACGGGTTTTGAATGAATATATAAGATTAAAAAGGATATAGACAATAACTCCTGCAATTTTCAAAGAAATATTAAAGAAAGTATTAGAAAAAAAGTTGCACAATTTTTTAAAATTGCATAGTACAAACTTAGCACTCTACTATTAATCAGCAAAGTAAGAAAAATAAGGCAGGCTTTATGAAAAATTTTAGTCCCCCTTACTTATTATCCCCGAGAGCTTTTGAATATTTTTTAAAAATTCAGCTTGAACATTTATTTAAGCAAAGACTGTGCATAGATAAAGGTGAATCCTTGACTGTAAAAATGATTTGCCCATCTGATGGCGAAGCGGAATTTTGTCTTCAGACAAACCAAACACTGCATGCAATATTGGAAATAAGCTGGTCGGGAAGTTCTGAGGTTTTGAAAATAAAATTCCCCTACCCAATGATGGGCGTATTTATTATAAAATCTATAACCTCTGAAAATAACAAAGCGGGGAGATGGGTATGGCATCCTATACTAACAGGAAGGTGTGGAGGCAGAAAATTAATTCATCATTCTTACAGGCAAGGAGAACACAAAACAAACAAAATATACAGAATTGATTTTCCTTGCCTTAAGTATCTTGAAATGCCTTTTGACGAGATTCCCTCAACCTCAAAAAATAAACTCCGTCTTCCATATGGAAACTATCTTCTTTCTTTTTTGAAAGACGAGACGACTATGTATGCGGACGATCTGATTTTTAAAGTGTTGAAAAAAGAGTTCCCTGCCGGCATAATGCCTGTTTCAAAACAGTCTCATAAGCAAAGAGTTGAAACTGTAAGGCAATGTCTGGAAGATGCCATAGCCGGTAATGCTGAAGATGGACTGGACGAACAGGATCTTTCGTGGAAAAGGCTTTATACCTATAGCGCCTATCTGGCTGAATCTTTACTTGAAAGAATTGTTACGTGTTCTTATAGACATCTTTTTTCCATGAAAAAGAAAAGGGAAACAGAAAATAAAAGTGAAACACAAGCCCCCCAGGACATCTGGGAAGCCCTTTTAAATATGAGTGAGCATTATGTCGATATCGCAGCTCTTATTAGGACCGGCTGGTTACATTTTTTCTCCCCGAATAATGGAATTGATGCTCTTTCCAAATTAATGTCCTTTCAACGGTATCATTATGGAAAAGATGTTCTTGAGCGACTTCCTGCAGTGTATAGGCAGACCCATCATAGTTTTTATGGCATTGTTTGTCCTGTAGAATCACCTGAATCGTTAAAGGTCGGAATTACACTCCATTTCGCACGAGGCGTACAAACGGATGTTTCAGGAAAAATTATGCTGGATGACTCCATTGACAATGCGAATGGCCTGGGGTATGCGGCATCGCTTGTTCCATTTTATCAGCATAATGACGGTGCCCGGGCGATGATGGGGGCAAAAAATTTAAAGCAGGCCGTCAATATTGAAGGGGCCAAAACTCCAATAATAAAAACAGGACATGAAAATGATGTCACTAAAGAAATTTCTGGTTTGGTTGAGTCCCGGATTCTCAATAAGGGATGCTTAAAAGATCTTGGTATGGATCTATTGGTTGCATATATGCCGTGGTATGGTTGGAATATGGAAGATGCAATCGTTGCAAACAGCCGTTTGGTGGATCAAGGTATATTTGACTGGAAGATTGAAGAGAATTTTTTTAAATACCTGAAACCTGGTGTTGAACTTGTTAAGCCGGTTTTTGAAAATAAATTTGAAGAAGCATTTCAGGGATTTTTTTATGATGAACAGGGGCTTCGAAGGCCAGGCTGGATTCATCCTAAAAATCCGGTAGCGTTTTTCAAGGATG
>JABIYQ010000506.1 GCA_018702715.1 Desulfobacula sp.
CATCAGCAACCCTAAAAGACGTGAAATCCTTGAATGGGTTTTCCATCTTTATGCCGCCATTGTTCAACCCTTATTGGAATCCTTACCCCAATCCCTGATTCATGGGGATATCAATGATGACAATGTCCTTGTGGCTGACCACAAAATTGCAGGTATCCTGGATTTTGGAGATTGCCTGGAAAACCCAACCATTATTGATCTTGCCATCGCCCTTGCCTATCATACCCTGGATGAAGGCGATCCTCTTAAAACTGCTGCAACCATTATCGGGTCCTATCACAAGATCCGGGCTTTAACCATGGATGAAATAAAAGTGATTTTCCCCTTGATGTGTGCACGGCTGGCTGTCTCTGTCATCATATCAGCCCAAAGAAAAAAAATAGATCCCGGCCAAAAAAACTGGTTTGTATCAGAAGAACGGGCCTGGAAAAAACTTGCGATCTTTTCTAAAATAAACCCTGCCCAGGCAACTATTATTCTGGCAGAAAAAACAAACCTCAAACCCTTTGAAAATAGCGGTGCCTGTGTTTCTGAACTTTTAAAAACGCGTCAAAAAATTATTGCCCCATCTGTATCACCCTCCTATGAAAAACCATTAAAAATTGTTAGTGGCAAAGGCCAATACCTTTACGATGTCCATGGCAGACCCTTTCTTGATCTGTATAACAATGTCTGCCATGTGGGTCATTGCCACCCCAAAGTAGTTGAAGCGGGTCAAAAACAAATGGCCATACTAAATACCAATACCCGCTATTTATACGATGGGCTTACTGAGTATGCCCAAAGGCTTTGTGATACGCTTCCAGAAGAACTGGACACTTGTTTTTTTGTCAACTCAGGAAGCGAAGCCAATGAGCTTGCTTTGCGTATTGCAAGGACCTACACCCGTCAAAAGGACATCCTCGTTGTAGATAATGCCTATCATGGGCATACAAGCTCAATGATTGATATCAGCCCCTATAAATTTATGGGAAAAGGAGGCAAAGGCAAACCTGAACCCTGGGTTCATGTGGTTCCCGTGGCAGACGGATACAGGGGCCAATTCAAAGGACAGACAGAAGATACCGGCAAATCCTATGGACATCAGGTTGGAAAAATCATTGATAAAATCGGGACACCCATAGCTGCATTTATCACAGAATCTTTGCTGTCCTGCGGCGGACAGGTAATTCCACCCAATGGATATTTCAAAACTGCTTTCAAACATGTAAGAGATGCAGGTGGCCTTTGCATAACAGATGAAGTTCAGACAGGCTTTGGAAGGGTTGGTTCACATTTCTGGACATTTGAACTTCAGAATGTGGTTCCGGATATTGTTGTCATGGGTAAACCCATTGGGAACGGACATCCCATGTCAGCTGTTGTGACAAAAAAAGATATTGCAAACTCTTTTGCCAATGGCATGGAATTTTTTGCAACTTTTGGCGGGAACCCTGTATCCTGCGCCATAGGAATGGCTGTTCTGGATGTTATCAAAGAAGAAGGTCTTCAGGAACATGCAGGAAAGGTTGGTGCAGGGATGATTAAAGGACTCAATGTTCTAAAGGGCAAACATGATATAATAGGCCATGTCAGGGGTATCGGCCTTTTTATCGGTATTGAACTTGTAAATGTAAAGGGTAGAAACACTTTGGCCCCAGCCACCCAAAAGGCGTCCCAATTGGTTAACCGCATGAAAGAAAGGGGAATTTTACTGGGTAGTGACGGCCCATTTAATAATGTCATTAAAATCAAACCACCTATGGTCATAACAAAACAGGATGCCGACATGTTTATCCGGGTGTTTGATGATGAACTTTTGAGTATGGAAACTGCACTCTGTTAAATTTTTTATCCATAAAAAAAGTAACTATTCAGTTCTTATGCTTGATGCCGCCCTGTCTGATGGATATTTTTTTTCGATGCTAAACGCCTAACCTCCTGAAAATATCCATCAGACAGGGCTTTTTAGATAACCTCTTTTAACGGGCTGAACAATTACAAAAGAAATTAAATATAGAGACAATAAAAAATTAAATTGAATTATATCAACTACAAATAAACCTTCATTGAACGGAGAAAAAAAGAATGAAA
>JABIYQ010000060.1 GCA_018702715.1 Desulfobacula sp.
ACAGGGTATTGGGTTGGCTCGGGAAAAATAAAAGCGTATTGTTCTTTGCCTGATTTAAAGATTTGCCGATTCCGATATTGATTGAAAATAATTTTTTCACCAGGTTTAAAAAAAGATTTATAGGATTAATCATTTTTCCCTCCGTTTCTTCGGTTGGGGTCAGGCTTGCAAATATTTGGTGAAACGGAGGAAAAAATGGTTAATCCTGTAAATCTTTTTTTAAACCTGATGAAAAAATTATTTTCAATCCATATCGGAATCGGCAAATCTTTAAATCAGGCAAAGAACAATACGCTTTTATTTTTCCCGAGCCAACCCAATACCATGTGTTGCGGGATATCTGCATTTATAGCATTTAAAGGCAGCAGTCATTCGACAACGCTTGATTTAGTGTCTATTGAAAAAATGGTGCTTTCATTAAAAGCTAATGGGTTATTGCCTGATGCAAAGCCGATTCAGGAAAATATTTGCGACAGCGATGACCATCTGTGCAAATTATTTGAAGCCAGCCAAAAATTGAAACAGGAAACACTTTTTTCTGATCTTTTCTTTAGTAAGGAAAAACAAAAGACCTTATTATCCATTTTAAAAACCATTGATCAATTAATAATAGATCAGACCACTGCATTTAAAAAAATTTTTTCAACTCTTTCTTCCTTTGAGGTGGATACAATTTCTAACCGTCTTGAAAAGCTCCAGGATATTTCCTGGTGTCTTAAAAAAGAGATATTGGATAATATCAGTGACATTGGCAACCTTTCCATGGGTCTTGAAAGATTCCACAACATAGAGGGATTAAAGATATTCAAAAGAATTAATGCTGTTTTAAAGAGTATTGACCGGCTTGAAGTAAGGGGAAGAGACTCTGCCGGAATTTCAATAGTTTTAACCTTGACTAAAAAAGAGTTTGAAAAATTCAGGGAAAACATTATAAAGGACGGACTTTCGGATCGGTTTAAACAACGGACAAATCATATTGTATTATCCAACAACAGCATTACCATCAATGATACAGTCTCAGAAAACAGCGGCCATTTAGTAAGTATATCCTTTGCCTATAAATTTGCAGCTGAAATCGGCGCACTTGGAGATAATGTATCCTTTATAAGAAGCCAGATTAAAAATGATGCCATGCTTCAACACCTTTCAAATTACCATTTTGTTGCCAATTCCATATCAGCACACACAAGATGGGCCTCTGTGGGGGATATTACAATTGCCAACTGCCATCCCCAGGACAACACCCCAACAGACAGAGAACTTGGCAGAACAGGCATAATTCATGTCTGTCTGAATGGAGATATTGACAATTATCTTGAATTAAAAACAGAGTATGAGGCTCAATATGATAAAATTCATAAAGATATCAATACTGATACCAAACTGATTCCTTTACAGATTGAGCACTATCTTAAACAAAACAACACCATTGAAGATGCATTCAGGTTAGCGGTCAATGATTTTGAAGGTTCCCATGCCATCAGCATGCATTCAAATCTTGCCCCCGGCAAATTGTTTTTGGCCCAGAAAGGAAGCGGCCAGACAATTTTTGTGGGAATTGCAAAAGATCATTATATTGCAGCATCAGAACTTTATGGTATTGTGGAAGAAACTCAGGATTATATTAAGCTCAATGGTGAAGACCGCGGACAGATTGTTATTCTGGATCAAAATTCCACGGGAGGAGTATCAGGGATTCACTCTTTTTATTACGACAATACCCCCATTCCCATAGAAGAAAACCATGTGCAGACAAGCCAGATCACTTCAAGAGATATTGACCGACAAAACTTCCCCCACTATTTTTTAAAGGAAATTTGTGAGTCCCCTAATTCAGTTGAAAAAACCATAGAAAATAAAATCAAATTCTTAACTGAATCAAATTTTTTTACCACAAGCTTTGATGAAACTATTTTTCCAAAAACACTGGAAGCTGACTTTAAGAACAATAGAATAAAAAAAGTCTATTGTATCGGCCAGGGGACTGCCGGGATTGCGGCTCAGGGCTGTGCGGACCTGTTAAATTTCTATCTGGGTGATAAAGGTATTGACATCAGGGCATTAAAATCATCAGAACTTTCCGGATTCAATATTATCGAAAAGGAAAATGCTGAAAATGCCATGACAAATACCCTTGTTGTGGCCATAAGCCAGTCCGGTACCACAACGGACACCAATAGGACGATTGACATGGTAAAAGGCTGTGGCGCCAAAACCATAGCCATTGTGAACAGGAGAGATTCCGACCTGACCTTTAAAACCGATGGTGTATTATATACCAGCTCCGGCCGGGATATTGAGATGTCAGTGGCCTCGACAAAGGCATTTTATTCACAGATCACTGCCGGGGCTATTTTGGGCCTTCACATAGCCGCCATAACCCAAACAAGATCCAGTGAATTTATTACAGAACAGATCAACGAAATTCTTGGCCTGCCCGATAAAATGAGAATCATACTTGGAATGAAGAAGCAAATCAAAGATTCGGCGTTCAGTCTCGCGATTTCAAAAGACTATTGGGCAACTGTAGGTTCAGGATCAAACAAGACATCTGCCGATGAAATCAGGATCAAGCTAAGTGAACTTTGCTATAAAACCATTTCATCGGACTTTATTGAAGATAAAAAACATATAGATCTTTCCAGCGAACCTTTGATCATCATTTGTGCCGCAGGGACAAGGGAAAGCGTATTGGGGGATATTATTAAGGATACGGCCATCTTCCATGCACATAAAGCAACCCCTGTTGTCATTACTACAATTGGAGAAGACAGGTTTGATATTTATGCCAAAGATGTATTTAAAATTCCTGATACAAAAGAACATTTTGCACCTATCTTAAATACCCTTGTCGGTCACTTATGGGGGTATTATGCTGCTCTTGCCATTAATGAGGCTTCACGATTCATGTATGAAGGGAGAAACCAGGTCCAGGATCTTTTAGACGAATATACTGCAACAGGACATGATGTTTATGAAGTTCTCCTGGAAAAAAGATTCAGGGAAACCATTGCACAATTTTATAACAAATTCTCAAAGAAAAGGCGGCAAGGAAAATTTCCGGCCGTGATGGGTCTTGATATAGTGGCAAATATAACACTGCTTTTAAAATATCTGTCAGGCAGATTACCCGTTTCTGATTTTGAAATTGATTTTGAAACAAAAGGTACGCCTTCCAACATGTTAAACACATTCTTTGATAATATTGGGCAGGCAATCAATACCATGGCAAGACCAGTTGATGCCATCAAACATCAGGCCAAAACAGTGACGGTGGGAACAAGCAGAATCATTGAAAAATTTGAAGGTATTATCTTTGATGAACTTTTGGCTAATGACATTCAATTATCTCAGATTACCAATAAAAATGTTCTGGTTATTAAAAACCTGCAGGAAGTTATTTCCAATGTCAAAGGAGCCTTTCTCTACCGGATCTCAGGCCTGAGCATGTTAGGAGATGTCACCCCGGAAACCAAAATTAAAATAGTAAACAAAACCGGTGCCTTAAAAGATAAACACTCCAGAGTGGAAATAGATACCAGACTTAAAGGAACAAAAAACATAATTGTCAGAGAGGGAAATGTTTATATTGGTAAGGGCAGAAAAGACAATAAAAATATTCTGGTAATCCCTGGGATTTCTTCAAATCCTGCAACCCCCAACATCATTGAATATATCCTGTCTTTAAATATCAGCTTTAAAATATCCAGTGAAGTACCTCTTTTAAAAAAGATCAAAGCTTTGGGCGGAAAATATAACAGACTCAAAGACTGGATACTTGAAACTGATAATATCAAATGGGATGATAAATATCTAAATCTTGTGGAAGTCGAAACTCTGTTTGGAGATACTGCAGAAAAAGTAGTTGAAAAAATAATAGCTAAAATCAAATAAAAAACCCACACATGCCTGAATATAAAAAAAAACAGATGTATTTCTATCTCATTGTCTTGAGTATTTGTTCAACATCCGGGCTCCAATGCTGGGCAACCCTTTTTGACAATTTCAGTGTCAATATTGTCGGACTTGACGGCCATCATATAGGTGCGCTGCAATCTATTCGTGAGATTCCAGGTTTTCTGGCTTTACTTGTAACCTATGTGATTTTAATCATTAAAGAACACAAATTGTCTGCCCTGTCCATTATCATCCTGGGGGGCGGTCTTTTTGCCACGGGCTTTTTACCCAGCTTTTCCGGCCTTATTTTCACAACCTTGATCATGAGCTTTGGGTTCCATTATTATGAAACAACAAATAAGTCCCTGACACTCCAGTATTTTGACAAACTAACATCACCTCTTGTTTTCAGTGCACAAAGAAGCTATGCCGCTGGTGCCAGCGTTGTGGTAGGTATCATTATATTTTTCATCGCCCCCTTATTAAGCTATAAAACCATGTATATTATTTTTGGGGGTATAATCCTGGCCTGTG
>JABIYQ010000001.1 GCA_018702715.1 Desulfobacula sp.
AACCTATATTCAAATCAAAAAAAATATTGGCAGAGCTATTCACGAAGATTTTGATGACAGCCTTCCCATCAGGGATATCCTGAAAAATGTATGGTTTAAAATGTTTGACCATATTTCCAAACACCCTGATTATTTTCAATATACTGAACAATTTTCTAATTCCCCTTACCAGTCCCTTGTGGATAAACAGGATATTGAAACTTATTTTGATCCTATAATAAATGTTCTTTTAAAGGGGATTGAACAAAAAATCATTAAAAACGTGGACTTTGATATCTTAACAGTATTTATATTTTACCCCATCATAGCCCTGTCAAATGCCAGGGTGTGCCAGGAATTTGAATTGAATGATGAAAATATTGAGACTGCCTTTACCCTTGCATGGGATGCTATAAAACTATAAAAAAATTTAATGGATTAATAAATGAACATTCACTTTAAAAATATTCGGATTTAGTGGAAATCATGAATAAGATTATCATATTTACACTGCTATTCACAGGAGCTTTGACCATGACGTTTACCAACTCATTTGCCACGGCTGGTGCTTTATCCACAGTGCCAATAATAGATAGAATCAAGCTTTCCCCTCAATATCGAAACGGCAAATTCAAAGGAGATAAAAAAGCTTTGACCATGACGTTCAAAGATTATATCTCCTCTACCTGGCGCTTTATTTTTGAAAAAAATAATCAAACCCCTGATGGGCCATTACCAAGCCGGCCCGTAGATCTTTCTTATTTTAACACTGCAGGAAAAGATCAGTTAAACAGCACATGGCTGGGTCATTCATCTTTGATGATAAATATGAATGGATACAAAATACTAACTGATCCTGTGTTTGAAAAAAAAATTTCCATGGTGGGTCCCACCCGGTTTAATGGAAATTTGCCTTTGAATCCTGAGAAACTAATAGACATTGATGTGGTCATTATTTCCCACGATCATTACGATCACCTGAATAAATACTCAATAAAGCTTCTTATCCCGGTGACAAAAAGATTTATCGTTCCATTGGCAATAGGAAAGCGACTTGTCTCCTGGGGCGTTCCTGAAAATAAAGTCATTGCTCTTGACTGGTGGGAAGACTTTTTGTTTGATGATCATCTGTCCATCACTGCCACCCCGGCCCAGCATTTTTCAGGCAGGGGTATTTTTGACAGAAATGAGACCCTGTGGGCCTCATGGGCTATTAAATCAAAAAATTTTAATATTTTTTACAGTGGAGACTCTGGCTATTGCAACGGATTTAAAAAAATTGGAAAAAAATTAGGCCCTTTTGATATGACCTTTATTGAATGCGGTGCATATGATGAACTATGGCGACCCGTACATATGTTCCCTGAAGAGACGGCACAGGCTCATATCGATCTTAAAGGAAATATTTTACACCCCATTCACTGGGGAACATTTAATCTGGCCTTACATCCCTGGAATGACCCTATGCAAAGATTAATCAAAGAAGCCAATTTATATAATATTCCCGTTGCAACTCCCATTTGCGGGCAGACCATTCTATATCGCAAAGAGGGTGAATATAATAAAAAGGATCAATATAGTATTGATGGTCAATATGGAATAAATGGATTGGGATCACACTGGTGGAAAAACAGTTCAGCCCATCAAAAAATCACACAAAATATTCTGGAGATAAACAAATGAAACAAACCAAATGGAATCATACAAACATTGATGATCACACCGGCAAAATAGTTATTGTTACGGGTGGCGCAAGTGGTATCGGGCTTGAAACAGCTAGCATTCTGGCAAGCAAAAATGCCACAGTCATTATTGCCGTCAGAAACCTTGAAAAAGGAGAAACTGCACAAAATTTGATTAAGAAAAATTTCCCCAAAGCTGATATCAGGATAATGGAACTTGATCTGGCAAACTTATCATCGGTTCTAACCTTCACTGAAAAATTCAAACTTGCCTTTTCCCGCCTTGACCTTCTTATAAATAATGCCGGGGTCATGATTCCGCCCTACCAGAAAACGGCCGATGGCTTTGAATTACAGATGGGAACCAACCATCTCGGCCATTTTGCACTAACCTGTGTTTTGATTGATTTAATAAAAAGCACAAAAGAAAGCCGCATTGTTAATGTAAGCAGCATGGCACACAAAACCGGGAATATTAATTTTAATGATCTTAACTGGGAAAAAAGGAAATATAAAAAA
>JABIYQ010000243.1 GCA_018702715.1 Desulfobacula sp.
AAAGATGAGAAAGGGAAGATCGGAAAATTGCGGGGGAACAATCTGAATCGTCAGTATGGGTACAACTAAAAATATGGATGCAAAAAGATTTTGATAAAAGGCTATGGCAATAGCATTGGAGATTCTTGCATTTCTTCTGTTTACCAAGGCTAAAAGAGCAAATGTAAACCCAGAAATAATCCCGAAAAATCCACCTTTGGTGATATTATCTGCAAAATTAAAATTCGGGATAACAAGAAGAATACCGATAAAAACAACCCCTGCAATAAGTATGTCTTTTTGATTAAGCTTTTCTTTGAAAAATATGGGTTCTAAAAATGTCACAAATAAAGGAAAAGTGGAAAAGGTGATAAGCCCCACAGCCACACTTGAAATCTGAATGGAAAGAAAAAAACTCCACCAGTGAACAGCCAGAAGGATTCCCTGCAACACAAAAAAGAAAATCTCTTTTTTGTCAAACTCAAACAATACAGTCTTTGCAAAAAATCGTGCATATACAAAAAGGGCAATGGAAGCAAAAAAGGTTCTTCCAAGGACAATATACAGTGGGCTGCAGGATAAAAATTTACCGAAAAGACCTGCGAATCCAAACAGAAAAACGGCAATATGGATTTGTGCAATCCCTTTATTTAAATTGGGCGGTTTCAATATAGAACGATTACCTGGTGAGTTGCCGGTATTTTATCCGGGTTGGCTGATCCGCCTTTATTCCCAGCCGTTTTTTTCTGTCTTTTTCATACTCGGAATATGATCCTTCAAAAAACAGGGTCTGGCTGTTTCCCTCAAATGCCAGGATATGGGTGGCAATTCTATCCAGAAACCACCTGTCATGGCTGATAATAACAGCACATCCGGCAAAGTTTTCCAGAGCTTCCTCCAATGCTCTTAAAGTGTTGACATCCAGATCGTTGGTGGGCTCATCCAATAACAAAAGGTTGGCCTCTTGTTTAAGCATGGATGCCAGATGAACCCTGTTTCTTTCACCGCCTGAAATATCTTTAACTTTTTTTTGCTGGTCAGATCCTGAAAAATTAAATTTTGCAACATAAGCCCTTGAGTTGATTTGCCTTCCACCAATGAGCATTTTCTCATTTCCGTCTGAAAGCAGTTCGAAAATTGTTTTTTCAGGATCAAGCGTTTCTCTTTCCTGATCCACATAGGCAAGTTCGACACTTTGTCCAGTCTCAATTGTTCCTGTGTCAGGTTTTTCTTTGCCGGTGATCATGTTGAAAAGAGTTGTTTTGCCGGCTCCATTTGGACCGACAACACCAATGATGGCACCAGGGGGAATGACAAAGTTCATATCCTCAACCAGGAGTTTGTTTTCAAAAGCCTTGGTAACACCTTGCGCAACAATTACTTTTTCTCCAAGTCTGGGCCCGGGCGGAATAAATATCTCCAAGTCCTGTTCTTGTTGTTTTATATCTTTTTTTAAAAGGTCTTCATAGGACTTGATCCTGGCCTTTGATTTGGATCGTTTGCCTTTAGGGGACATATTGATCCACTCAAGCTCTCTTTGAAGGGTTTGCTGTCGTTTTGATTCAGATTTTTGTTCACTTGCCAGTCTTTTTTGTTTTTGATCAAGCCATGAAGAATAGTTACCTTTCCAGGGAATTCCTTCTCCGCGGTCCAGCTCAAGAATCCATCCTGCGACATTATCTAAGAAATACCGGTCATGTGTCACTGCAATAACAGTTCCTTCATACCGGCTTAAATGTTCTTCAAGCCAAGAAACAGATTCAGCATCAAGATGATTGGTGGGCTCATCCAGCAAAAGGATATCAGGCTTTTGCAGCAACAGTCTGCAAAGGGCCACACGTCTTTTTTCACCACCCGAGATAACATTTACCAAGGTATCCCCGGCTGGACACCGCAGAGCATCCATGGCCATTTTTAGTTTGGAATCAAGATCCCAGGCATCCATGTGATCCAGTTTTTCCTGGATTCTGCCCTGTTTTTCAATTAGTTTGTCCATTTCATCATCAGCCATGGGATTGGCAAATTCTTCTGAAATTTTTTCATATTCATTTAACAGGTCAGTGGTTTGTTTAACCCCTTCTTCAACTACTTCTCGAACTGTTTTTTTATAGTCAACAAGGGGTTCTTGTTCAAGATAACCCACACTTAATCCTTTGGAGAGGATTGTTTCTCCTGCAAATTCTGAATCAAGACCGGCCAATATCTTTAACAAAGAACTTTTACCCGAGCCGTTTAATCCTAAAACCCCTATTTTTGCACCGTAAAAATAGGACAGGTAAATATCTTTGAGCACTTGTTTCTGACCATAAAATTTACTTACATTGACCATGGTATAGATGACTTTTTTCGTATCTATTGTCATTCCTTACGACTCCTTAGGATCTAAAATCATATAAATTGAACTAAAATTGCGCTTAAACAATTTTATTTGTGATCCTTATTAAAGTACAGCAATGCACTCAATTTCAACAAGAGCATCTTTTGGCAGTCTGCCCACTTCAAATGTGGATCTTGCAGGTTTGTGGCCTGCAAGACATGCTTCATATATTTTGTTCATTCCCAAAAAATCCTCAATATTATTTAAAAATATTGTGGCTTTTACAATTTTATCTAAACCTATATTTAGCTCGGATAAGACAGACTCAATATTTTTCATGACCTGGGTTGTCTGGTCATCAATATTGTTTCCCACAAGTTCCATAGTTTTAGGATCAAAGGCAAGCTGGCCCGAGCAAAATACCATATCATTATGAACAACGGCATGGCAGTAGGGGCCAATGGCGGCAGGTGCTTTTTTAGAAAAAATCTGTTTCATTATATTCTCCTTTTTTAATTTAAATTAATTGTAAAATGTCACAATCGGTTCTTTTAGTATCAAGCCTATGGCTTTTTTAGCAGATTTGGCAATGACAGGGAAGGTATCTTCTAATTTTGCTATCTGCCTTAAATTGTCACCTGTTCTTAAAATCAATCGTGCAAGATCTCCTTCTGCAAAATCCGATCCTATTATTATATCTTCCCAAGCCTCGTCATGGGCCCACTGATAGATTAAAAGACAAGGTTGAACAAATAAATTAGGAGCATTAAACCCTTTTTCTAAAAGTTTAATGGCAAAGGGTTTTAATCCTTGCCTTGCATCTAAAAAGACATCCTTTAATTTTTTTGGCAGCGCCTGAGAATATAATGGATCATCATTAAATTCTTTTTCATTGACAAAGGACCCAATTATGCAAGCCAACAGGGCAGGATCATTCTGTGGTAAAAGGTCTTTTCGAATACCCTGGGCAACCAGAAGGGGAGCGTCAATTCTAAGTTTTGAGGCCCAGATCCCGTCTTCTGTCAAAATTCCTTGTTTAGTGACAAATTGTTCATCAATCAGAAAATCCATGTGCTCTAAAAAATCAATCCAGAGAAGTTCAAGGTCTGTCCCAAATCTTTTTCTTGCTTTTTTCCCCTTTTTTTTCCCTGACAGGATCATGTGTGATGCAAATGATTTTTCCAGAAGCAGTTTTATCTGATCAGGATTATGGGAGAGTAACAGGTTTAAAACCATGGAAAAATTGATGGTGATCTGGCTTTCAATGTCTAAGGGAGGAGAATTGATTAATTTTGCCACATAATTTAAGTCCATGAATTTGCCGGGCAAAACAATGGCAAATCCAATATTATCCATGCCTCTTCTTCCTGCCCTGCCTGTCATTTGTTGAAATTCACTGGGGGTTAATCCCATGAATTCAACCCCATTAAACCGGTCGGAATTCAAAACTAGCACGGACCGTGCAGGGAAATTAACGCCTGCCGCCACTGTGGATGTTGCAAACATTGCATCCAGAAGACCTTTTGCCATAAGGGTTTCAACCACCACCTTCCATGCAGGAAGATGACCGCTGTGGTGGGATGCAGTGGCTGTCTGTTCAAGAAAGGATCGTTGCTTGTGGTTTGCAAGATGAGGATTCCCTGATACCAGTTCATTGATCTTTAAATGCAAAGCATCTTTTTTTTTGGGATTTTTTGATAATAGATTTGAATTACATAGTTTTATAGCCTGATCACAATCTGCTCTTGATTTTAAAAAAAATATGGCGGGCAGCAGATGATACTTGTCCAGTATGTTAAGGATATCACCAAACGGGGGAAGTTTTCCAGCATGCCCCATGGAAGGTCTGTTTTTGGCATTTGTAAATTTAAAAACTTTTTTATAAAGTTTTTGTTTTTTGTCTTCAACAAAAAGTTCCATTAACGGGAAAAGGGTTCCGGAAGGGTGCATAAAAAGAGGGAAAAGGGGAACCGGCCTATCATGGTTTTCAATGACAATACATCTTTTCCCCCTGATGGATTCAAGCCATTTTGTTATTTGAAAAGGATTTCCAATGGTAGCCGAAAGTAAGAGCAAAGGGATTCGAACAGGCAGGTAGATCATAATTTCTTCCCATACCACCCCCCGCTGTTCATCCCCAAGAAAATGGGCCTCGTCCAGAATAATCAGATCACAGGTTAAATTTTCCCCTGTATACATGGCATCGTAAAGTTGATTTCTTAAGATTTCCGTGGTGCCGATAACAATTGCAGCATCTGGATTCTCCTTTATATCTCCGGTGAGAATCCCAACATTTTTTTTACCAAAAAGTTGTGAAAACTGAGCATGGATGGAATTGGTCAACGCCTTTAAAGGGGTGGCATACCAGACTTTACCTTTTTTTTGGATTACTTTTTGAGCAACCTGTTCTGCAATCCAGGTTTTCCCGGAACCTGTCGGCGCTGTGACCAGGCAATCGGATTTCATTATGGCTTTTATGGCTTGAATTTGAAAGGGATCAGGCACGAACTGGTTATCTTCGGGTTTCCCTATTTTTTCAAACACCTTTTTTAACGACTTATCCGAACCGGGCTGCATCTGTTTTATGCCGGTTTTATTTTTTGATTTATTATCGTGTCTTTTAAGAGGATAAAATTTTTTTCTCATGGCCATAATAAACCATAAAAACCGATATTTTGCAACTTTTTCGCTAACTCTTTAGTCAACTATTCAGCCAACTATTCAGCGGGTGTAATCCATTTGCCGCGCTTTTCTTTACAATGATAATGAATTTTGGTACTGGTTTATAGATCTGCATAAATACTTTCCCGGCAGATGAAATAAAAAGGTTTGATAAACTAAGGATATCGCCATGAAGTTGAGTGATATTATGCTACTGCAAATGAATAAATTTTTACCGTGGCTGGCTGAAAAAACCGTTAAATTAATTAACTGTATTTTTTAAATCCTTTAATCTGAAAATTGGTTTTTTTGCCTATTGACACACCTCTTCAGGTTTGTTACTGGAAGCTAATTAATAATTTACTGAAATGTACAAAAGGGAAAGATTATGAAAAAAATATCATTATTTTTGTTGAACTGTGTATTTATCCTTTCTTTTTCTGTCATTGCATATAGTGATGAAGGTCCATATGTGGGCGGCAACCTAGGTGCTGCATTGTTGAGCAATATCGATGTGTCCGGACCAGGGCTAACTTATGAGCTTGAATCAAATATGGGCCTCGCACTTGGAATAGCTGTAGGATATGACCTTGGAAATAACATCAGAATAGAAGGCGAGCTTTCACATCAGTATAATGATTTAGATAAAATAGATTTACCCGGAGGGAGTCTTGGTGCATCCGGTGATGCATCAAGCTCTGCTTTTCTATTGAACGGCTACTATGATTTTAAAAATGAGACTCCATTTATAACATCTATAACTGCCGGTATTGGGTTTGCTAATGCTGAAATAGACACTTTTAATGCAGCCGGAGTCCCAATTGGAAGTTTTGATGATACTGCATTCGCCTTTCAGGTTGGTGGTGGAGTGGGTTATGCTATAAACAAAAAAGTTATTATTGATTTTAGATATCGTTATTTTAAAACTGCAGAGATGGACATTGGTACGGCAACAGCAGAATATGCAAGCCATAATATTTATTTCG
>JABIYQ010000265.1 GCA_018702715.1 Desulfobacula sp.
CCAGGCCGATGATTACATAAATTCCCCACATGATTTTCATAGATATTCTCCATTTCCCTGTTGTCAGGTAAAAATTGAAAACTTGATTCTATTTCGCATTTGTCAGTTTGTGTCTTTACCCGGCTGTTTGTGACAATTTTTTTTAGCTGCCATCATTATTCAAAAGGCTTGATAAAAACATCTATGGAATTGTGCTGTTTTTGCTGTTTATGTGACAAAAAATCAGGAAAATTGTATAGATTAATCAGTGACGCGGGGCTGGGGGATGGGTTGAACTCTATTTATTACCTGTAATTAAAAGGAAAAAATTGTTCGGGATGGTCGGCAACCAGGTTAAGGGCAGTTGCAATATCCCTGGTGTCTGTAAGCGGTTTAAAATAGGAGCTGTTAATATAATAAGAGGTTTGGATATTTCCCAGTACTGTAGAGCAACTTTGTTCCAGTTCCTGATTCATTTGTCCGAGTTTGTGGATCTGGGACAGCGGTAAAAGTGTCATGGCATTGATGGTCTCCCCACCGTACTGACAAAGCTTGATAGTTTTTATGAATGTTTGATGTGCCTGCTGTAGATTATCCAGTTGCAGTGCGAGCCTGCCGGCGTTGTAAGTTATCAACTGCCAGGGGTGTATTTCATCCGGTTTTTTAAAAAAGAATTCAACTTTCATCGCATCTGTTATCTGGAATATTTTATCTGCCAGCCGCCTATGTTCTGCTGGTGAGAAAGTTCCGGGGATATCGGTCAGTCCCCGCGTAAGTGCAAAAAGCGGATATGGTTTGTCGGCGCTTACAGAAACAGTGTCGGTAATTCCCATAGGGACATTTTCAATTTCCAGATATCGGCAAAGCACCTCTTTTGCTTCTAAATGACAACATTTTTCGCAGTCAAGTAAAGCAAAGCAGAGATAGGAAAATTGGCGGAGCCAGTCCTGGCGAAGGGATGCCACTTCCCCTTTACCAAAAGCAGCCTGTGCCAGAGAAATATTTTTTTTTGTCTGTTTAATAAAAGCAGGGCCGCAAAATGCAAAATTCTGTGCAATGGTACCGTAAATACTTCCGATACAATAATCAACTGTGCAACCGGTTTCCTGGTTAATCTTTTCCTGCTGATATAAAAGTGTCATAAACTCATCCGGCATTGATTGTCTGAAATCATAACGGTTATGGCGGTCACCAATGCCCGAACGTCTAATAACAAATTGATTGACAATTTTTCTACCGCCAGTCTCTTTCAGTGCTGCATCATGATATTTCATTTCCTGTTTGCACCAGTACTCAGCGCGTTCCAAATCACCGCCATGGTTGGCCAAAGCCAGATGTACTGAGCACCAGAGCAATGCAGTTACCGGTGAGATATCCCCAAACGCTTCAATGGACTCAGGGGTGCCAAACAGAGCGGCCATTGCCGCAACCCGGTCGAAATTGCCCGATGCCCGGGCATAACAGTTTTTCAATTTTCTGCCCAGGTTTTCAATTTTGTAGACATCTTTGCTGATTGTCTTTAAATATTGACGTATAAGCTCAGACCCGGCACACCATTCAAGACAGTTCGCATCCAAATTTTCACTCATGGTCACAAAGGTTTCAGGGCTTTGTAATGCTGTCTCCAGTGATGTCAGTGCTGCCACACGATCCCTGCTATACAGGGTCGCCCACATCCAACCGCTTTCAAAGGTTTTTACAGGAATGGATTTTATTTCATCCGGGAGTCTGACTCCCATCGCACTGCTATGGGGATAGAGGAACAGGGTGAACCCTTGTTCCTTTGCCGTATCCCATTTCAAAGCGATATCTCCAACCGGTTCAACAACCGCTTTCCCCTGTTCCAACTTCAGGTCTCCTGTTGCAATATATCCGGGGCAGCATTTTTGGCTCCCCAATAATGCCCGTGCCGTCAGGGCAAGGGGAAAAGCTAACGAACGACCTTGAATAATTTCAGGCACCTTGGGTACCATTCCAAACAGATACCACTGAGACTGCCTGCCAGATGACTGCTCAGCGATTTCAAAAGCATCATGGACTGCTTGTTTTGCATCATTGCTGAGACATTGGCCGAACCATTCCGGCCAGACTATGGTGTTCAAATCCAAGCGCTTTTCAGCCCTTTTACCGGTTCCGACCATAAAATAATTAATTTTATTGCCATCGTGGCTGACACTCATCAATGGTACAGACTGCCATTGGAAGGAAAAAGCATCATCCAAATCTATCCCTGAAAACAGATTTTCAATATCAAGGTTATTTCCCAGCCAAAGTTTAATCCTGTCATCCAGATGATGCAAAGAGAGCAGAAGGCTGCTGAATAATGAAATCTGCAGAAGGTGAAAATATGATGTATCAATAAGGTCGCAGCGAAGTTCCTGAAACACACTATCAAGCTCATTAAGATTCACCGGCCAATACAACCGGGATGGATCAGATAGATGTTTCCTGATCGGTTTTAAACGACCAAACTTTGCATTTGACACAATATTTTTCAGTTTATAATCCATTACCGTATCTTCTTATGGAAATTAATTGGTTTTCAGCCGAACATCAAACCAGATAATAAACCGGCCATCCACCCTTTCCGCCATGGGAAAGTCGGCCGAAAATTGACCTAGTTCAGAGTCATAATCAAAACTGTCAGGATAAATATTTTCATAATTTTTATCTGTTTCCCATTTACAATACCAGTTTGCAATACGAGGGATCAGGTCTGCAAAATCGTCTTCAAGGGACCCGCTGATGGTCAGTAAACCATCCTCAAAATCTTCAAACAAAATGATGACATCTACCCACGCCCGTCTGACCTCCTGACAGTCTTTCAGCCACCGAACAAATCCGCCAATGGTTTTTGAAAAAGAAGGTTCGGTGCTGTGAAGCATCGGCATGGCATCCTGGAAATCTTCAACCGCCACAATATACGGTGGAAACTCATCCGCATCAAAATTCAAGGTCGTCTTTTTTTGTGGAACAACCATACGCTCAGGATGTTTCCTCATCATTGACTCAATCGTCAGATCCCAGATTCCCTGGGAAACATACAGAGGGCTTTTCGAAGTTTGCTCAGCATCTTTCATGGCCTCCCTGATATCGATTACATCCCCAAGACAACTGGTACAATGATTTAGATGATGTTTAATGGAGACAAAGATTTCAGGATCAAGGTCATCATGATTGGCAAAGGCTGCTATCATTTCAAAATCAGGACAGGACCCCATTGAGACGCTACCGCTTTGGAAAAGGCTGCCAAGGGCTGAAACAAGCTCTTCCGCTTTCAGGGACACTTTTTTGTCTTTTATTTTTTCACTTTCTTTTTCTTCAGGTAAAGCCATGAGCCACCAGAAGCCAGCAAAATATTCATGAAGCCGAAGCCGGTCCCATAAGTCATTCAGAATAGAAAAACAGTGAAAATGTGATTGGAAGGCCTTATCCACCTTAGCAAAACCTGATTTCCATGCATTAAATGCTGTAGTGTTTTTGAGAACTGCTAACGGTTCATATGCGACACAGTACAGTTCAGAAAATTGAAAGATTAAATCCTGTCCTTCATTACTCAAGTCCGTCAGTGAGTCTTCACCCGTTTTTCCGGAACCGGATCGTTGCAGAACAAACCTGTTAAGGGCTTTTTCAAATGCCTCCAACCGTTCCCACAGCTCCCCCTCCCGAAGAAAAAGAGGATCGATTTCTTTTAAGGAAGATGCAGGATCAGAAAATAGTTTGTCCGCCAGTATACAAGACTCCTGCATCTGTTCCAACAGGTCCAGAACATCCCGCGTTTGGTCCGGCAATGATGTCTGTTGAAAATTTTGATCGTTCTTCTCCAGAAGAAAGACACCCCTCCGGCACCTGGCAAATTTGCTGTTCAGTTGTATCAGTCGATAGCCAAAGGAAAAATCGTTATCTTTATTTTCAAACCGTTCAATGGCTTCTATTAAATCCTCTTCATCCCTTACCATGATATGGATCAGTTCCTCCCAGGGAAAGGAGGCCTGGCCATCTGAAGAATTATTTTTTATCATTTGTATAATATCCTGTATAAATACATAAAATTATTTTCTTATCTCTTTTTCCAGTACCGTCTACCTTTACGGCCTCTTCTTTTCCTTTTGCGCACATCTTTTTTTTGGGCCACCCCCCATGTCTCATCTGTTATCCAACAGGTTTTTCCCACGGACTCGAAATGGATCTTTGTGATCATATGATCCCTGATCTCTTTTCTGGTGACTTTTGCACCTTGTTTTGGCCGGTAGCAGGTTTTCAGCGTATAATTGTTTTTGATAAAAGAACAAAGGGCAACAATTTTATTGTGGCCCATTGCCCAGAATTTTTTTTGTGTAAAACTATTATGAAATACCGATAGCATAGGTGTTTCACACCCTTCTTCTATCACCTTTTTGCAGCAGGCTAAATAGCTGTCCTCTATATATGCGGCATGGGGTGAACATTGTTTCCACTTGACACATTTACCGGGTCTGCCGAAGCAGGGAGGACTGCCTTCATCTTCAGTAAAATAAGGGCAACCAATATCTTTTATCCGGTCTATGCTTGAAATTATTTTGTCAACGTCAATCTTTCCAACCTTTCTCCAATCGCTGAGTTCCGTAAAATTGCCAAGATGATCAACTGCATGGCTTCGTAAGTGAGTATCCCAGTAAAATAATATCACCTCAAGTTTTCTGCCCATCTTATCAACCAGGTCTTTATCCTCAAAACTTTCAAAGTTTACCAGTCTTTTGTGCATTTTTCTTCCTTGTTCTTGATGTTATTTAGTGTGGAGATATAATTTTTTGTGACGAAAATAGGCGCATAAATATTATAGCTTTGTCCTTTTCAGTGTTGGCTTATTGTTAATCATTTCAAATTCATATCCATTTTCTTTAAGA
>JABIYQ010000307.1 GCA_018702715.1 Desulfobacula sp.
AATGACCCAGGCTAAAGCCTATTCAGAAGAAACTGCCAGAAAAATTGATGCTGAAGTTAACTTGATTGTTGATAGGGCATACAAGGCCGCGAAAAAGGTTCTTAAAGAAAATATAGACATTCTTCACGCATTAACGGATCTGCTCATTGAAAAAGAAACAGTGCTGGGACCGGAACTGGATGACCTGATAGCATCTATGCGACCTGATTTTGATTTTTTCGGCAAACAAAATCTAAACATTCCACCTGTACACCCTGCTGAACCTGAAGATCAGAAAAAATCCGTTGATGATGACAAGGACGGCAGTGAGGATGCGCAAAAAAGTTCTGGTAATCAGGACCAGTCTGAAGCCGATGACCAAACTTTAGACGACACAAAGACATCTGACCCTGAGTAAAGGAAAATCATGCAGCCCTGTACCCTTGAATTTAAAGGATTACGTCTCGAATTAGGACCTAAAACCTGTATTATGGGTATTTTAAATGCCACCCCAGATTCTTTTTCCGATGGTGGAAAATTCAACACCTTTGAAACAGCAGTTGAACAGGGTATCAAACTTGCTGAAGATGGAGCGCATATACTTGATATAGGCGGAGAATCATCAAGACCCTATGCAACACCGATATCAGAACAGGAAGAACTTGACCGGGTCATACCGGTCATTGAAACACTTTCTAAAAAAATTGATATTCCTATTTCCATTGATACCATAAAATCAGGCGTGGCTAAAGAGGCCCTCAATGCAGGGGCTGCCATCATTAATGATATATCTGCTTTTGAAAAAGACCCTGCCATGGCTGATCTTGCTGCTCAAAAAAAAGTGCCTGTTGTGCTGATGCACATGAAAGGAACCCCTGAGACCATGCAGGTGAACCCCGATTATGAAGATTTAATGTTGGAAATCACAAACTATCTTGATTCAAGGGCAGCATATGCCATGAAAAAAGGCATCAAAAAAAATAAGATTATTCTTGATCCCGGTATCGGTTTTGGTAAAACTGTGGAGCATAATCTGGTCCTCATCAACCACCTTGAAAAAATTGTCGCTCTTGGTTATCCTGTCCTTGTAGGACCATCGAGAAAGTCTTTTATTCAGAATATTCTGACCCAAAAAGAAAATGCACCAGTGGGAGCGGATCATATAAAAACAGAATACGGCACTTTGGCGGCTGTTGCAGCTTCAATTTTAAATGGCGCCCAAATTGTAAGGGTACATGATGTTGAACGTGTCAAATCCTTTACTTGTATTATAGATTCTATCAGGAATGCGTAAAACTAATCTTTATAAAACCTTTTTAATCCTTTTATTTATTTTCGTTGTTTTTCATTTTCCCGGCTGCACTGCAGAACCGGTTGAAACAGACCTTCTAATTCCTGTAAACTTTTCAAATGTACCCGAAAATCTGGTACTGACCAATTTTCATACCGATAAATTAGAAATCAGAATCCTGGCCCATCCAAGATTGATAGAACTTATCAACAAAAAGGATATCCACTATCCTGTTGACCTGTACACTGACCTTGAATTCGACCCTGCAGGGGATTCTGATTCCATTGAACCTGGGTCATATTTGTTCCCTGTGGAGGAAAAACGCATTCCCATGGACCGTGGTATTACAATCTTGACCATTACTCCTCCCTATCTGAGTGTTCAGCTGGAAAAAAAGATAAAAAAAACATTTAAAATAACGGTTCCTTATATTGGAAAGCCTG
This sequence comes from Desulfobacula sp., assembly GCA_018702715.1. Taxonomy (GTDB): domain Bacteria; phylum Desulfobacterota; class Desulfobacteria; order Desulfobacterales; family Desulfobacteraceae; genus Desulfobacula. Next base: position 1,714 of record JABIYQ010000307.1, read on the forward strand.
CCAAGGGACATATTGCATTGGATGCTGCTACGGAGCCCGCCGTTGTGGAGTTGATAGGTGCCTCCACACTGATTCAATCCATTAAAGAATTAAAAACAAAACCCATTGATATCACCAATGTCAGTGAAAGTTTCAAAAAAGAGATCCCCCTGGATCTGGAAAACCCATCTATTACTTCATCTTCTGACCCCATTATCATTGTGAGTGTTCCGGTTCAGGAGAAACTGGTTTCAAAAACAATTGAAAATATTCCCATCCAGGTATGGAACTCCACATTAAAGGTCAATATTGAACCTTCAAAAATAAGTATCCGGATAAAGGGTCCCTTTGATACCTTAAGCAACAAGGAAATTACAGATCAAATCTATTCATTTATTGATCTTAAAGGGCTTGAACCTGGTGTATATGCCAGGCATGCCTATATTAACATACCATGGAATCTTATTATGACAGATGCCATCCCCCAGGTATTTACAATAAAAATAGAATAAAGGAGAACCCTATGCTTCTTGTGATTGATGTTGGAAACACTAATACCGTTATCGGAGTCTATGACGGTGAGACACTCAAACATGACTGGAGAATCAGGACAATTCGAGACTCAACTGCTGATGAATTCAATGTGCTTGCCAACGGACTTTTTTCGTATAAGGGTGTTAATCCTAAAGATATTAAAGCGGCGGCGATTTCATCGGTTGTTCCTTCATCCGTACCTATCCTGAATGCATTCTGTGAAAAATATATACATGTAACACCTTTGTGGATAAAACCGAACTCCGTTAAAAAACTTATGCCGATTCTTTATAATAACCCAAATGAAGTCGGGGCTGACAGAATTGTCAATGCTGTGTCTGCTTTTGATAAGTATAAAACCTCTCTTATTATTATTGATTTTGGAACAGCCACAACCTTTGATGTTATCTCTGAAAAAGGGGAGTATCTTGGCGGTGCCATTGTGCCCGGTGTTATGATCTCTTCGGAAGCACTTTTCCAAAAAGCCTCCCGACTGGCCAGAGTGGAAATATTTGAGGCGCCTGAAAAGGTGATCGGCAAAGATACCATTGAAAGCATCCAATCCGGTATTATTTATGGAAATGCCGCCATGGTGGACGGGATGGTTCAAAGGATGTCAAAAGAGATGAAAAGTTCTCCCAAGATACTTGCCACAGGAGGGCTTGCTCCATTGATATTCAAGGTTTCCAACACCATTGAAAAAGTAGAGCAGTCTTTGACCCTTGAAGGGTTAAGGCTCATCTATAACCAAATTTAATATCTAATTCGCCCTTTTACTTTTGACTTAAGAAGTATGTATAAAAATGAAATAAAAAAGACACTTGTTTTGTCTCTTCCCATTGTTGTGGGCCAGCTTGG
>JABIYQ010000252.1 GCA_018702715.1 Desulfobacula sp.
TATACTTGAGAAAAATCAACCCCAGAACAACATGCTTGTATTCTGAGGCATCTATATTTTTTCGCATTTTATCTGCTGTCAGCCAGAGGGTCTTTTCAAAGGGCTGATCATCTGTTTTCTTGTTTGCCATTATGCGGGTTTCTCCAAAATTTTGATATCAAGTACAACAATGAATGATCGCAGGTATATTAGACCGGGCATTTTTATAACACAAGGTTGTTTCCCTTTCTTTTTCCTAAAAAAATCTTAGATGTCCTCTTTGCTGTTTGCAGCATATTTGTTTCCGGTTAATTCAGATTTTACATAGTCATCATTTAGAACTTTGATAAGATATTTTGCTTGGGCTTTTTTTTCAATTCTGAATTTTTTATTTGCCTCGTCGATCCCGACAGGAACGTTATAATCCATGATGATTTTTTTGTAATCCTCAAAGGTTTTGTGTTTAAAGTATTCTTTTTCCTTAAGTTTATTCAACTTGTTAATGGAGTGTTTGTCATCGGACAGCATCCCCCTGAGTTCTTCAAAATTTTCTATAATGTCAATCGCATTGATTTCTTCCAGGGTTTCATTTGCAACCTGCTGTTTAACGTCTTCATACAACAGCGCTTTTTCGAAATTATTTTTATTCTTAAAAATCAGAACTCCTTTGATGGAAAGAACATCAAATGCCCCATCTATCGTGAGAACATTATCGTTAAGATTCTTGAATGTATTGTGAGAAAACACCAGAGCCAGCTTCCAGTCGGTTGTTAGAACTTTGGATGGTGTTATCTTTTTAATAAGATATAAGCTGTTTTCATTCAGAACGATCCGGATCCAGACAGCCCATATATCCGAATATGGAAGAACGCTGCTGTCATAGTAGGGCAAATCATTTTCTAATTTTCCCAGGACGATATTAAAAAATGATATATTGTGGCTTTCATATTGCCAAACAACCGACCTGTCTGGAGTAAGAGAAGGGTCATAAACCAACAGATCATATTGTTTGCTGACCAGATTTTTTTTAATATTGGGATAAAACGCCTTTTTAAACTCTTTGGGTAAATCCTCATGCATGCGGCCTTTATATATATTCAACTCAATTCCAGCATCTGCTGGCACAGGCTGATCAAGAATGAAAAATTCAATCACAGGGGATGCTTCAGTATTGTCCAGAAAATTTAAACCAGCAATCAACTCTTCTCTTGTCATAATATTTTTTCCTTTTGTAGGTATATGTTTTGAATAAGATGAACAGCCTTTTGTTTTTCCCCTTCTTTGATTGGAATTTTATGGATGATTATTTTAGTTTTTTCTTTTTCTGATTCAACTTTGGAAATATGATAACCAAAAAATGTAAGAGTCGGATTGGTAAGAATAAGATTTGTCTTTATGTATATGTGACCAAGAATATAAAACAGGGCGATCGTCGAAAGTATATTCTGCCACGTATCAAATTTAAGGCCAATGAAGGGAAGAATATATGTCGCAAGATAAGATAAGTGCTCGGAATGATTGTCATGGACCTGTGTGACTGCAAATTCTTCATGGGCGCTTTTAATAACAATCCTGTATAAAATAAAATACAGGGACAATGAGCCGACAATAAGAACCAAAAAAGCGATTGAAACATTGTTGATTTGAAGACTTTCTCTCCATCCAATGAAAACACCTTTCTTATCCCAAAGGGTGTCGTTGATATTTTGAAAAAACAAAATGAAATACAAAGGCACATAGGAAATGATGAATAACAATATTTGAATTATTTTTCGCATCTGTTTCTCTCAAAAATTAACATGAAAATCTGCGGTTTATCCGTCAGCATTTTTTTTGTTTTGATCACTGTAAAAAATTATCTTAACTCGCTCTCCTGTTTTTCGGGGGAGGATCAAACCTCATTTGCCGAGAACACCCCGGATAAGCAGAAAGCTAAGGCGAAGCCTGTTCAATTCGGATTGTTCAGTGGCGCTTTACTGCAACCCACTCATCCGGGTTAGCTATGTTTTTTGAACTTAAACTCTCTATCCATGCCAATCGCAACATTCCAAACAGATACTTTTGGATATTTTTGTGCCAATTTGCATAATTTGTCACTATCTTCAGATGTAATCATTGGCCCTAAATATATCGCCGCGAGCTCTTCCGGATGAAATTTATAATCTGTGAAGTTGCCGGTATCATTTGGCCGTTTAAAAGAGGTTATTCGCCACTCTTTCTCGTAACTCCAATCTTGGGATTCTGTGTAAGTAGAAATGTCCAAGATTGTGCGGACAGCTTTTTCGTGAGGCATAGTAAGTATTCTGGCCCAACCTTCAGCGGTATAAACATCAGGTTCCATCGCCGGATATTTTACTGGTTTAGCCATAAACCAAGCACTATCTAATTTCTCAATGCATCGAAACTCAAAAACAGCACCAGTATATTGTGAACCATAGTGACACCACATAGCCTCATGAGAAGGGCTTTCAGCTAAGCAAAGGATTCGGAAGTCAGGAATGAACATCCGCCACATGGCGCGCAGCTCATCCATACTTTTCCCAGGAGGTTGGTGTGCTGTAGCTACATCTTTTAGTCCCTCAATAAGTTCCTTTTTAACTCTTTCCGGCACACCTTTTTTAACTGTCTTGACAATCAATTTGACTTCGGGTTGCAAATCATCAGTGTGTGTGGGTGGGGACTCTATAAGCTGGATCATGCGAACAGAAAGAGCTTCCATGATTTCCTCGGAAGTTATTCCGAAGGACATCTCTCGTGGCACATCAAACGGGTCATTAAATAGAATTGGTGAACTCCACCTTAAAGTGCAATTTCCAAGCACTGCTTTTGCAGTATTTGGAGACATGTACTTAAAAAAGCAGCCTTTATTGTGTGGGCGGGTTGGATTTGGCATGTACATCCTTAAGACAGACTAACGCTGCTAATCAGCTTCGCGGTTTTTTGTGTTGGTTGAATTAACAGCGTTAAGCCTATATTATTTTTAAGCCTCTCATCCCTTTTAATGCAAATGTTCGCTCTGCATTCCTTAATTCACAATAGCCTCGAACACAAAGAGTTGATCCACTATCTCTAACATGAGCGATATCTATAAGTTCAGTAGCTTTAACGGTTCTTTGCTTGTGGCCTTTATCTTTCGGTTTTTTATAACCAAATTTAATCCGCTTACTATTTTCTATAGCATAGCGAATATTTGCTACACGTTTTGA
>JABIYQ010000171.1 GCA_018702715.1 Desulfobacula sp.
ATTATCCATAAAAAGCTTGTGGCAAACGGGCGGTTTTCCTGGGCCAGAGAAGAATTTGAAATACAAACCCGGGTCCGGTATGAGAGCAATCATACTTTTCCCTTGTATAAAAAATTTAAAGGCGCTGGTAAAATGGATAATCGGAGCCTTGCTGTCCTTGAAAACCTATTGCAGGTCAGGCTGGGTATAGCACAAAAAAAAGATCAGCCCCTGTTTAAGATAATCTCAAATCGTTCTTTAATTACCATGGCCCAACAAAAGCCTGTAACAATTGATCATATGCTAAGGATAAGGGCTATAAGCCAAAAACAGGCAGGAATGTATGGTAACCTGTGCATTGATGCGATTGTTAAAGCAATGGCAGTGGAGCATAAAGATTTACCTTCATATCCAAAAATCAGAAGACCCAAAAAAAATCCCATGGTTCAGGAAAGAATCGAGCGCTTAAAAAAAATGAGAGAAAAAACAAGCAGTTCAATAGGGATTGAACCCGGGTTTTTATTGAATAATGCATTGATAGGTTTCATTGCTTTTGAAAATCCTAAAAATCTTAAGGATCTTTTAAGGATAGAAAATGTAAGAAACTGGCAGGTGGAAGCAATAGGTGAAAATATTCTTTCAACCCTTGGCGTTTGTAAGTTTTAACGGAGAAAAACATGGAACTTGAATTTGTAAAGATGGAAGGACTTGGTAATGATTTTATTTTCCTGGATGACAGGGATGGAATAATCGAGCATTACAAAAGCTATCCTGAACTGGCAAAACAACTTTGTTCAAGACATTTTGGTATCGGGGCAGATGGTATTATCCTGATTCTTGACTCAATAGACCATGATATTAAATTCCGGATATATAATTCCGACGGATCACAGGCCCAGATGTGCGGCAATGGGATGCGGTGCTTTGCCAAATATCTCTTTGAAAACAAAATTGTATCCCATAAGAAGATCAGAGTGGATACAAAGGCCGGAACCATAATCCCAGAGGTGATAGCTGATAATAATGATCATATTCAGTCAGTAAGGGTGGATATGGGAGAACCTGTTCTTTTTTGCCGGGATATTCCGTTTGAAAGCTATAATGAAAAGGCCATTGACGAACCTTTAACTATAAAGGACAAGACGTATCACATTACAACCATATCCATGGGAAATCCCCATGCCGTCCTTTTTGTAGATGATTTGGAAAAAGCCGATGTCAAAGCAATCGGCCCGTTAATTGAAACCCATGACAGGTTTCCTGAAAAAACGAATGTTGAGTTTGTTGAGGTTATAAATAAAGAGGAATTAAAAATGAAGGTATGGGAAAGAGGCGCCGGCATAACCCTGGCTTGCGGTACCGGCGCCTGTGCAGCTCTTGTCGCTGCCAACCTGACGGGCAGGGCAAAAAACAATGCTATTGTTCATCTTTCCGGCGGCGACCTTGACATCCATTGGGATAAAGAAACAAATCATATTTTTAAGACAGGTCCTGCCACTCTTGTGTTTGAAGGCTGTATCAGGATATGAAAAACACCTGATGCCAAGGCTTGAAATGACCTTTGGATTTACAATCTATCCTTTCAATCCGCATTTTTGCTCTTGTGCGAAATCTGTCTATACTATTTTCCTATTCCCTTTTTGACAGGATAATGAAATAATCACGATAAATTTGCATTGTACTATTTAATATCGTAATATGATTTTTTAAAATCGTTTCAAAGCCTATCAATTTTTTGATTTTAAAATAAGCTCTAAGGATATTTGACCTATGCATAAACAATTTATAGTTTTTGTTTTTATTTTGGCTCTATTATGCATGTCGGATGACGGTCAAGCACAGGATAAGCTGTTTCTGACTACTTTTGTTGGGGCACCGCTTTCTAAAGCAGACCAGACAGGATTTTATGATCTTGTCTTGATAGAAGCATTTCGCAGAGCGGAGCAGCCGATAAGTATTTCACATCTGCCTGCTGAAAGATCCCTGACCAATGCAAACATAGGAATTACTGATGGTGATTTTGTCCGGGTATCGGGTTTAAAAAGTTTATATCCCAATCTTATCAAAGTTCGGGAAAAAATCACTGATTTTGAGTTTATCGCCTTTACGTGGAAACCCGATATTCAACTTAAAGACTGGAGCAGCTGTAAACCTTACAATGTCGCCATTGTAAGGGGCTGGAAGATTCTTGAAACCAATCTGTCAGATGTGAGTTCACTGATAAGGGTTAAGGATCAAAGACTTCTTTTTATCATGCTGGCGAAACAACGCGCTGATATCGTAGTCTACTCACGTTTCGAAGGATATGAAATGATAAGGCAGCTCAATTTAAAAACAGTTCGGGCGGTGGAACCGCCCCTTGCAACCCGAGCCATGTTTCTTTATCTTAATAAAAAACACGGATTGTTGGCAGAGAAAATAGCAAAGCACCTGAAAACTATGAAACAAGATGGCACCTTTAATCAAATTATTGAGAAAACACTGAAACCATATCTAAAAAGTGAGCATAGTGATAGAATTAATTAAAAAAATACCAGGGTTGCGTTCTATAATCGGTCGAAAATTGATGATCTATATTCTGTTATTCAGTTCCATGATTACATTTTTTGGAACCGGCCTGCAATTATACCTGGATTTTAATCACGATCTTAAATCGATTCACAATACATTGCAACAGATTGAGTCGAGTAATCTGTACAGCATCACCAACAGCTTATGGGTGACGGATGAAGAATTTCTGCAGATACAACTGGAAGGGATATTACGTCTGCCGGATATGACATTCGTGGAGATTCGTAAGGGAAAAAATATTTTGCATTCAGTGGGTATTCCCCAGGTCAAAAATACCATTGAAAAGACCTATCCCTTGGTATTTGTTTATAATGGCCGGAATATAGATTTAGGCGAGCTGCATGTTGTCACCTCGTTAAAAGATGTATATGCAAGGATTTTTGACCGAATCCTTGTTATCCTCAGTGTCCAGACAATCAAAACATTTTTAGTGTCTTTGTTTATTTTTATCATTTTTTATCAATTGGTTGGCAAGCACATCATTTCCATGGCGACCTGGGCAAAATTGATGCGGTTTGAGTCAAAGGATCAATCGCTTCAAATGGATCGAAAATTCGATTCAAAAAATTCTGATGAGCTCGACCAATTGGCCAAATCGTTTAATCAGATGAAAAAAAACCTGAATAATTCCTACCATACCCTGAAAAAAACCAATCTGAACTTAAAAACAGAGATAAACGATCGTATCCGCCTGGAAAAAAAATTAACAGAAAGTGAGAAACGTTTTCGTCAACTGGCTGAAAATATCAGTGCAGTATTCTGGATCATCTCTCCAGACTATAAAGAAATTTATTATATCAGCCCGGCATATGAAAAAGTGTGGGGACGTACCTGTGAGAGCCTGTATAAAAATCCTATTTCTTGGTTTGACGCAATTTTTCCCGACGACCGTGGTCTGGTTGAAGCGGTTATTGGGCAAATAGGGCAAGGTGAATTTCCAGAAGAAATAAAATTTCCGGAATACCGTGTCATTAGACCCGATGGGGTCATATGCTGGATTTCAGCCCGAGGTTTTCCTGTTCGCAACGATTCTGGTGAAATTTACAGGATTGTGGGTATTGCCGAAAATATCAGCGATCGTAAGCAAGCCGAAGATTTATTGAACAAATTTTTCAGGCTTTCCCTTGATCTATTTTGTATCGCTGATCTTAAAGGTTGCTTAAAACATGTGAATCCTGCCTTTGAAAAAATTCTGGGGTATACAGAGGCTGAAGTTCTGGGCAAATCATATATCGAGTTTGTTCACCCAGATGACCGAGCTGCGACGTCTAAGATTAGTAAAGAACTTGTCACAGGGGTACCGGCTATTAGTTTTGAAAATCGCTATCTGACCAAAAATGGCCAATACATATGGCTGTCTTGGACTTCCATGCCCGATCCGGCTGAAGGACTCACCTATGCTGTTGCCCGTGATATAACGGCTGAGAAAGATGCCCAGAAAG
>JABIYQ010000601.1 GCA_018702715.1 Desulfobacula sp.
AATAATTATCCCGTTGTTCTTGCCGAATCCATGGTCACCATAGATATGGAAGTCTATCAGGTGACAATGGACGGGAAAAAAAGCTTTATAAATAAAAAAGCCTATAATGATCTGACAGAGGATGAGAAAAAAAAGATCGGCAAGAAAAAAACAATTGTTGCCAAGGGAGAGCTTTTAACCATGGATGACGCAGAAGCCTTTGATCTTGGATTTTCTCAAAAAAGTGTTAAAGATATCAATGAAGTACTCTCAATTTTAGGCTATGAATCAACCAATATCATTACCATTGAGGAATCCTGGTCTGAAACATTTGTCAGATTTTTACAGCCGTTTTTACCCATACTGATGCTCATCGGAATCGGTGCCATATATACGGAAATAAAGGCACCCGGGTTTGGTATCCCCGGGATTGCCGGAATTATCTGCCTTGGCCTGGTCTTTTTTGGTCAATACCTTGTGGGTCTGGCAAATTATACGGAATTGCTGCTCCTTCTCATCGGTGTTCTGCTTCTTGGTGTGGAGGTGTTTGTCCTTCCAGGATTTGGTGTGGCCGGTATTTCGGGTTTGATAGTGATTGCCGCAGGTCTTGTTCTTTCTTTTCAGGGGTTTGTGATTCCAGATCCATCCTTTCCCTGGGAAGGCACTTTATTGATGAAAAATCTGGCCCAGGTGCTGGGTTCTTTTATGTTAGCCTTTATAATTTCTTTGTTCATGATTCGTTTTGTTTTGCCACAGATTTCAAAAATAGTAAAAGGACCATATCTTGAGGCAACCTTATCGAACTCCCATGTGGATGTCACAATGGATTTAGGAGTGAAACCGGGAGATACAGGGATTGCCCATACATTTCTTCGTCCATCGGGAAAGGTAATGATAAACAATAAAAAAATCGATGCCATCACCCAGGGCGAATTCATTGAACAGGGAACACGGGTTTTGATTGACAAAATGGAACAAAACCATGTAATTGTTAAACCCAAAATATCTTAAAATATAAAGGCCCTGAATGAAACCCTATATTTTTCCCATTCTTCTTCAGATAATTGGAATTTTGGTCGTCATTGCTGAAATTTTTATTCCATCATTGGGGCTGTTGTCGGCAATTGCGCTCAGCGTATTTTTTTATTCCTTATACCTTGTATTTACAACCATATCCACGACAGCGGGATTGATTTTTACGGGTCTGGACATTGTTCTTGTACCTTTGTTAATTATTTTCGGATTGAAAATATTGGCCAAGTCTCCTTTGGCACTGAGGCGGGAATTATCAAAACAGGATGGGGTGGTTTCACAAAAACAGGGTCTGGAAGCATATATTAATATGAAAGGAAAATCCGTCACCAATCTTCGTCCGGCAGGAATAGGCGAGATAAATTCACAACGTTTGGATGTGGTGACGGATGGAGAATATATTGATGCGGATACAAAAATTATAGTCACAGGTGTCACAGGTAATCAGATTATAGTGGAAAAAATTTTAATATAGGAGATAGGTACAATGGATATTATGTTCATTTTGTTAATTATTGCAGGGATTATCGGTCTGGCACTGTTTTATTTTATTTTTTCTTATATAGCTTTGTGGTTACAGGCATTGGTGTCTGGTGCAAAGGTCGGATTGATCAATATTATTTTTATGAGGCTTAGAAAAGTTCCGCCAAAGCTGGTTGTTGAATCCAAAATCATGGCAGTCAAAGCCGGGATTGAAATTCCCACGGACAGTCTTGAGTCTCACTTTCTTGCCGGTGGTAATGTCAGTAGGGTTGTCCAGGCGCTCATTGCAGCAGACAAGGCCAGTATTGAACTCACTTTTAACAGGGCAGTTGCCATAGATCTTGCCGGTCGGGATGTGCTTGAGGCCGTCAGGATGTCCGTCAACCCAAAGATTATTGAGACCCCCCTTGTGACAGCCATGGCAAAGGACGGCATCCAGCTGAAAGCCATCTCAAGAGTCACGGTCAGGGCCAATATTGACCGCCTTGTGGGCGGGGCCGGAGAAGATACTATTCTGGCAAGGGTGGGGGAAGGTATTGTCACCACCATCGGGTCGGCTGTCACCCATAAGGAAGTGCTTGAAAATCCGGATTCGATATCAAAAACAGTTTTGAAAAAAGGCCTGGATGCAGGAACTGCCTATGAAATCTTATCCATCGATATTGCAGATGTAGATGTGGGAAAAAATATAGGGGCGGAATTGGAAACTGACCGGGCAGAGGCAGACAAGAAAATTGCCCAGGCAAAAGCCGAGGAAAAGCGTGCCATGGCCTTTGCCCAGGAGCAGGAAATGAAGGCCCGAGTTCAGGAAATGCGGGCCAAGGTAGTAGAGGCAGAGGCCCAGGTTCCCCTGGCAATGGCAGAGGCCTTTAGAAGCGGTAATATGGGAATCATGGATTATTACAGGATGCAGAATATTTCAGCAGACACCAAAATGAGAGACCAGATTGCGACACCTGAGCCAGACTCAGACCCAGAACCTAAGAAATAACTCAAACAAACCGGTCCCTTCACCTTTTCAAAAGGAGGGACCGGTGTATCATAAAGGATTGACCCATGGATTTTGATTCAATCATACCGCTTCTTTTTGTCATTGCGTTTTTTGTTTTGCCTTCGATTTTCAAGCAGGTTATGGCTAAAAATAAAAAAACAGGTGTACCGGAAAAGTATAAAAAAAATCCATCCATATTTGAGAAGATCATCGACCAGGTTCGCCGGTTTGTCCGGGAACTTGAAGAACAGGCCCAGCAACAAAGACAAGGAGTCAAGGAACAGAATCAAGGATGGGAAGCACTTGTTGAACATGAAGACACGCAGTCTGACTTTGAAACTTTAGGAGAAGATGCTGATTTTAGCGGACCTTCAACGATTATCTCACAAAAAGAGAGTGCTTTTGAAAAAGCTGTGCCGTCTGAAAAAATAATTCCTTCCAGGAAAAAAGAAATTTATATTAAGCAACGAAAGCACGATTTGTCACAAGGTCGTCGTTTGAAATCTGATCCGCTGCAAAATGCAGTTATCTGGTCTGAAATTTTATCCAAACCTTTGGCGTTAAAAAAAGAATAGTACCCGACTTAAAGCCGGAATTTTGCAGAGCAAACCGTTTTTTTGAACAGTGTTGCTAAAGCCTTTATGCAACTTTTTTTATGAAGTGATTCCGCTTAAAATACCTGATTGTGTTGGTCCCACAAAAGAAAGCCGTTTAATGTTTTTTACACCATGTGCCTTGAGCATGTCAGATAGCTGAGTCTCATTGTATGACTGGCCACTGGGTGTTCCCAGATACATATTGATGGAAAAAAGAGCAGGAAATAAGGGGCTATCCATAGTGTCATTCAAGATAAATTCATGGATAAAAATTTTGCTTCCAGGTTTTAGAGCAGAAACAGCCTTTCGAATAATTTCTTGAGCTTGTTCAGGACCTTCACCGTGAAGGATGTGGGACAGCCAGGCAGCATCAAAGGAATCCGGTTCAATAAATTCATCGTCAATATAATTTCCAGGCAAAAAATCGATCCGGTCCGAAACATTAAATTTTTCAATCGTTTTTTCAGCAAAGGGGAGGGTGGTCTCAAGGTCATAGACACAAGCCTTTAATCCAGGGTTTGCAAGGCAAAAATGAATGGCAAATGTCCCTGGGCCGCCGCCAAAATCAAGAAGCCTTTTGCAGCCTGACAGGTCCAGCACTTTTGACAAACCAGGCGCTGTGGCCATGCCAATGTTAAACATTCCCATTAAAAAGCTCT
>JABIYQ010000236.1 GCA_018702715.1 Desulfobacula sp.
AAGACTTTTATCAATACCGTCAAGGCTGACATAAATATTTAAAATCATAAAAGGGAGAAGGTATTGTAAAAGCCCCATGATAACTGCACCTTCATTATACAGCATGGCCAGCGGTTCCTGTATAAAGCCGATTTTCATTAAGACATGGTTTATCAGCCCTGAATCCCCAAGAATATTAATCCAGCTCAATGTCCGGATAATAAAGCTTATCCAGAAAGGCAGCATCACAATAATCATTAAAAACGGTTTGAATTTAGATTCGGTTTTGTAAAAAAAATAAGCCGGGATATATCCCATGATCAGACATAAAAAAACAGTTTCAAGCGCAACCCTGATGGTTGTCAATAAAATTGAAGGATAAAAAAAATCTGCAAAAAATTTAGCATAATTTCCAAATTGAAAGGCAGGTATGTCTGCACCGCTTGGTGCTCTCAGCCAAAAACTGTATACGATCACAAAACAGACAGGGATCACCAGAAGGAAAAAGACAGCTGCCAAAGAGGGGGATAATAAAATCCAGGGTTTCCAAGATTTATTTTTCATTCAACCATCCTATAATCTATACGCGTTCATAAGACTTTAGACTTTAGTTACATTTAAACCTCTATGAAAAAGCAATTCCTGTACCAACTATTAAATTTTTTTGTAACTAACTGAAAACAAAAGGTATTTTTATTAAAGCGAGAATACTAATGTTGTTAAAATTAAATTTGATTCACATATGGATCGATGACAATCGGCTAACTATCTAAAATAATTGGATATAAAATATGATTTAAAAATGAATCAATGTTTAATTTCGCCAAAGCCTTAAAAGAAAGGGCTGTTCACTTACTTGATACATAAATGGATCGATATTACTTTTTTGTAATAGCAATTCCGTGCTTTTTAAATTTTCTAACCACAGATGGCTGGCTGATCCCTAAAAATCTTGCTGCTTCCCGGGTTGTAAGGCATTGAACAGCTGCTTGCATCAACATTTCATTTTCAACAGCCATAATTCTATCTGCCAGACTGGCGCCTTTTTGTGTTGTTTGTGCTTTTGTTTCATGTGGCCGGGTCTTGTTTAACATTTTTACCAGATAATCATCTAAAGAGCGTCTGTCACACATAACAATAGCCTGTTTGATAATATTGACTAGTTCCCGGACATTTCCCGGAAAATTATAGGTTTGAAGCTTGTCAAAAGCCTTGTAACCGATACGTGCTCTTCGGTTGTATTGTTTGTTATATTTTTTCAGGGTTATTCTAACCAGCTCAAGAATATCCTCAGGCCGATTTCTCAATGGCGGAATCAAAAGTGTAAATGTATTAAGCCTGTGAAAAAGATCCAGCCTGAACTTTTTATTGAATGTCCGGGTATCAAGGTCCTGGTTTGTTGCAGCAATAATCGAGCAGTCTATTTTTTTTGGAACAATACCGCCCAGGGGCATAATTTCGTGATCATCCAGGCACTTCAACAACTTTGCCTGCATCCCAATGGACATCTCCCCGATTTCATCAAGGAAAATCGTCCCTCCGGATGCCAATTCAAACAAACCTATCTTTCCTTTTTCACTGGCTCCTGTAAATGCACCTTGTTCATACCCGAACAATTCTGCCTCCAAAAGGGTTTCAGGCAGGGCCGCACAATTAATCTGGATAAAGGGTTTTTTTCTTCCTGCACTGTGCTTATGAATAAATTTTGCCAATAACCCCTTGCCTGTACCGGATTCCCCCTGGATCAAGATATTGGAAGCTTTAATGGCAGATAGTTTTAAGGCCAGCTTTAGTGTCTGTTTCATTGAATCACTCTGGGCCACAATATTATTCTCTTTTAATTCAAGCAGGGTTAACTCGGTCAACTCATCTTTAATTTTTTCAGATTCCTGCCGTGCAAACGCAAGCTGTTTTCTCATACTTTTAATAAGAGAAATATCGCGTTCATTTACAACAACAAAAACAATATTATGGTGCTCATCAAAAACCGGGGTTCCGGTAACCAGCAGGGTGTATTCCGACCGCGGTGTCGTCTGAATTACACTGACCTGGCGTTTTGT
>JABIYQ010000343.1 GCA_018702715.1 Desulfobacula sp.
ATGACCATACGACTCTCTTTTTAAAAATTCTTAAGAACACCACATCAGGTATGAACAAACTTTCGGCCTTTAATATGACATTCATCTATATGGGACAAAACATTTTCAAATGAATTAAAATTCCATTCCTGTATATTGGAGATACACTTTCCAGCAGTTCAAACTCTGAAAATAAATTTCTGAAATATGACGAAATGATGTAAATATATTATAAAAATTATCTAAAAATGATGACCCATAAGTCTGTTGTTGGCTTATATAGTTGAACGAGATTGGCATGTGGTATCCTCCTTCAACGTCAAGCAAGTTCAATTTCAAAATCTGGAGTAATCAACGATAAAGATATTTCCCTGCCTCGCATTTGAATGACTTTGTTTACTGAAGCCCTCTTTCTCTATGGAATTTGGCTTGTCAGCAAAAAAGAAAGCCTTCGTTTGAAATAAAATATGACAATATCCCAAAAATGAGAACTAACTTGATTTTGGACCTTTTTAATTTTTCATTGACTCCATGTTACATGTAATATACTACATTAAGTATGGAATTCGTCCATTGTTTAAAAAACCTGAGGAAGAAATAAACTTATGGCGATGCATAGAATAAACAAACCAGAACCCTTGGCAAAGAAAGCTCTTGATGCCTTACGGCACTCTATCCTTACAAACGAACTATCTACGGGTGTGCTCTACAATGAAAAAAGCCTTGCCGACTCCCTTGGAATTTCAAGAACGCCTGTCCGAGAAGCACTTCTTGAATTATCATCAAAACGATTGGTTAAATTTTTACCGCAGAAAGGGGTGATCATCAATACTTTTTCCAATAAGGAAATAGAAGAAATTTTTGAGATTAGAGCAGCATTTGAATTGTTAGCTATTAAAAAAACCTGTCTCAATTATAAAATTTTGGATCAATCCTATTTACAAAAGTGCCTGATGAATCAAAAAAATGCTACCCAGCTCGGAGACACAGCCAAATTCATAGAAACAGATAGGAGCTTTCACTCCTATTTTATAAAGCATACCGACAATAATTATCTCATAGAGATGATGCAGGATATCAGAGATATTATACAGCTTATGGGTTTAAAAGGGTTGGAAGCAAAAGGGCGTATGCAGGAGGTTGTCAGCGAGCACGAAAGCATAATGCGCGCTGTGGAAAAAGGCAATGTTAGCAATGCTATTAAACAGATGAAATCCCATCTTAAAGCTAGTGAAAAAGCAGTTAAATCAAACAAACCAGAGGATAATAAAAATGGCTAAACCAGAAATAGAATTTATTGATTATGATACTGAATATGAATGGCAAAATGTGGAGGGAGACAGCTTAGGAATAAAGGAAAAAATTCTGAGCCTTGATTCTGATACCGGAGATTATACCCGCATGCTGAAATTCCCACCCGGTATTGAAACAAAAGAAACCTTAATCCATGATTTCTGGGAAGAGGTGCTTTTGGTTGAAGGCAGCCTTTATGACATCGCAAAAAAAGAAACCTATCTACCAGGGTATTATGCATGTCGACCACCCGGAATGACACATGGCCCGTATAAAATTCCCCAGGGTTGCGTTACATTTGAAATCAGATATCACAAAAAATAATATAAAGGAATTATTGTGGAAATATTCCTGTTATTAGAAAAAAACAATATGATTGAATCGGTACCATTCACCGTGAATAGAATGGTGAATGCGGGATTTACAGGCAGAGATCAAAAAGAGGTAAAACATCACTTGGATGAACTTTCCGCCAAAGGTATTGATGTGCCAGATTCAACACCCTTGCTCTACCCTGTCATACCCAACACACTTTCCACTGCCGCCCAGATTGAAGTTTACGGCAAAGAGAAAGGCACTATTAAAATGGTAAAGGTCTAATAATGTAATTAATTAACAGAAAGGGGGCAAGAAAAAATAAATTAAAAAAAATAGGAATAGGTGGAAGCGCAATCTGAAATTTTCAAATTGCAATAAAAAAGGAAAAAATAAGCGTATATCATGTTTAAAGAAAATTAAAAGCCAAGGAGCGAAATTATGAGTAGATTTGCAAAGTATGCTATGGTCATTTCATTGATTTTTATTTTTGCAGTACCCGCTTTTGGACAAAATTTTAGGGTTGTGGGCAGTTGGAGTTTTTTGACACAATATAAAGATATTGAAGGCCCTTTCTGGTCACAGGGGCTTGCCGAAAAAAGCAATGGCAAGCTAAAGGCAGAGGTGGTTACAACACTTGGTCAGATAAATGTAAATGGTGTTGGCCTTTTAAGACAGATGGACAGTGGCATTTTCGATGTAGGACATACGTTGACCAATTATATCGTATCTGACTGCCCTGAACTGGCAGGACTGGATCTACCAGCTTTATCATGGGATATTGAAACCGCACGTAAAGTTGTTAACGCATATACCCCGGTGATGGAAGAGGCGTTTATGCGATGCTATAATGTTAAGCTTCTGGGCGTTACACCGTATCCCGCTCAAATGATTTTTTCTAAAGTTCCCATTACTAAACTTGCAGATCTTAAAGGGAAAAAAGTCCGTGGCAGTGGCTGGACAACCGCAGCTTTCCTAGATGCGTTAGGTGCGACAGGCGTTACCACAGAATTTTCTGAAGTTGTTCAGGCCTTAAACCGTGGTGTTATTGATGCAGCAATCGCTGGAAGTCTTCCGGGCTTCAATGCAGGATGGGGCGAAGTCACTGAATATTTGCAGCCGATTCCTGTTGGCGGCTGGGCACTTATGGTGGCAGTGATGAACAAGGATACCTGGAACGGCATGGGTGCCGAGACCCAGAAAACATTTATTGAAATTTATAATCAGAATGTAATTGAACCTGCTTGGGCCGTGGCAAAAACAAAAACAGTAGAAGGCGTTGAACGTCTCACCGCAACAGGTGCATACAAAGATACAGAAGCACAAATGAAGTTGGTTTCTGTTTCTGACAGCGATGTACAGCTTTCCAAAAAATTGTTGCAAGACTATGTTTTGCCAAAGTATGCAACCCAGGTCGGCCCTGACGCCACCAAACGCTGGAATGATACAATTGGTAAAGTCGTGGGTTTAAAAGCCGTTCCCCAATAAATCGTTTTTTGAATATAAGTTTGCACGTGCTTTACAATTCTGCTCATTCTTTTATTGAGTTGATAAAATCTTAAAATAAAGGATGAGCAGATACATAAATTGATTCACAGGGGCAAAAAAGCATTACAAAGGAGTCTGTAAAATGGGGCTAATCAAAAAGCTTGAAAAAATATCTTCCGGGTCAGTTATCATGTGCGGGCTTCTTTTGGTGGGAATGTCTTTGTTTATTGCGCTAGAAGTTATTTTAAGGAAATTTTTCTTTATTTCAACCAAAGGTGCAGATGAGTTGTCAGCTTACACATTTGCAATTGTCTGTGCATGGTCACTCTCCTATACCCTCATCAAAAAAGGTCATATAAGAATCGATTTCTTGTATGCTAAACTACCTTTTTTTATACAGCGCATTCTTGATGTAGTTGCATTTATCGCCCTTGCAACGTTTGTGTCACCCATGACGTATTATACCTTTAAAACCTTAAAAACGTCCATTGTAAGGTTTTCCAAGGCAAATACCCCGTTACAGACACCTATGTGGATTCCACAAATTCTATGGTTCTCAGGCCTTTTATTCTTTTTTATTGTTGTGATTGTATTCACGCTTATGATTTTAAAAATGGCCTTTAAAAAACAGTTTAAAGAGATGGCGGAATTTGCAGGCTGCCCGGTTTTAGAAGAAGAGATTAAGGAAGAAAGTGGTATAGATATCAAGGGCATTCAAAACTGTGATGGAGACAAATAAATGATCTGGATTGTTACGCTTATTGTATTGATTGCCTTTCTGCTTGCCAGTATGACGGTAGGTGCTGCAATGGGGAACCTGGGTTTTATCCTGACAAAAACATTTTCCACATTACCTTTTCACCGGGCAATGGGCGAAGTGATATGGAATGTCAGTTCAAACTATAACCTTTTTGCAATTCCCCTTTATATATTGCTTGGCCAGCTTCTGGTGAAGTCCGGAATAGCCCAGCGGACGTATCGGGCAATGGATAAATGGCTATCATGGATACCTGGGGGTCTTTTGCATGCAAATATTGCATCGTCTGCAATATTTGCAGCCACTTCCGGTTCTAGTGTTGCCACGGCTGCCACGATGGGAACGATTTCTTTTCCTGAATGCAGGCGGTTCGGCTATAATGAAGGCTTTTTTTCAGCATCAATCGCAGCAGGAGGGACCTTGGGTATTTTAATCCCCCCTTCCATTAATCTTATTGTATATGGTTTTTTAACAAACACATCCATTCCCAAATTATTTATTGCCGGTATTGTGCCTGGGCTAATGCTTGCCGGGCTTTTCATGGCCATCATCTTTATCATTTGCAGTATCAATCCGGGCACTGGCAGTGACAGCACAAAAGCCACCATGACAGAGCGTATCGCAAGCCTTAAAGATCTTATCCCTATATTTGTGGTCTTTCTCGTGGTGCTGGGTTCCATATACACAGGGCTTGCAACGCCAACAGAGTCTGCAGCCCTTGGTGTGCTCATCAGTTTTGGTATAACCGCTTATTATAAAAAACTTAATTGGACGACCTTTATTGAAGCAACTGAAGGTACCATGAAAACCACCGGCATGATAATGCTTATTTTATTTGCCGCTTATTTTTTAAATTTTATTTTCCTTTCTCTTGGTTTGACAAAACAAATTACAGAATTCATAGATGCCCTGGGTTTTTCAGCAGCAAATACGTTGTTTGCAATCATTTTAATGTATATGGTTCTGGGCGTCTTTATTGAGACACTTTCCATGATGGCTTTGACTATACCGGTTGTGCATCCCATTATTGTGAGTCTCGGGTATGACCCCATTTGGTTCGGTATTATCATGATCCTTTTGGTTGAGATGGCACTTATCACCCCTCCGGTTGGTTTGAATCTCTATGTTACCCAGGGCGTGCGTGGACGTGGCAGCATTAAAGACATTCTTGTATGGATAATTCCCTTTGTATTGGCAATCTTTTTAATGATTTTATTGTTAATAAAATTCCCTGCATTGGCTTTGTTCTTAACTTAGATATTGGGAAGAGGCGCTGCACAATACGAAAAGACTGCTGATTTTGCCAAAACGATACCAATCTTTGATCAACGAGTATGGAATACTAAATGTGAAAAGTAAAAGAATTAAATTTGAAGAAAATACGCCCTTTAAAAAATCATCAGAAGAAAATTACGCAACAAAATTGAAGATAAATTACATCCCTTTATTAAAATTCTCATACCGAAAATTATGGTACTAAAATAGAGACCCAAAGCAAATAATTCCCCAAAAAAATATTCAATTATATAGCCGAAAGCAAAATCAAAATATTTAAACTTCCATTATCTTATATTGGAGAGCAAGCGGAATTTTCAAAATCAAAATCTTGGGATTCGGAGAAAATATTTTTTGTATATTATATACAGGAATATCAAAGAATAGCTTCTGATGCTGACCTTAGTCCATATAGTTTAATGCCTGGCTACAAAAAATTATACTTCTCAACC
>JABIYQ010000364.1 GCA_018702715.1 Desulfobacula sp.
ATGGCAGCCACCATCATCAACACCCATACACCATTTAAGGCCATTGTTGTGGGGGTGACCAATGAGGATGACCCACGGGATTTAAAATCAGCTTTAAATAATTATTTTGGAGATCAGCAAAAACTTTTGGGCTTTTCAAGCCTGGGGGGAAGACCGGATTTATTTGATCTTGCCGGAGTTTTAAAACAAGAAGGTGCTGTCACAATTCTTGCCGGTCCCCAGGCAGGGCCTGATTATAAAGGAGAATTTGAGTGGCAGTCCTATCCCCACCGTTTTAAAGGCGTATCAGATTGCTTTTCTTTTGCACTCCACGGCCCGGCCCAGCAGATTATCCCGATTCTATTTTCGGGTTTTGACAAGGACATATCAAAATTTGACGGTGTGTTATGCCGGGATATGAATGGCAGAATCAGTGAAACGCCTTCCATTGCCTGGGATGACAATTATCTTTCAGACGTTGACTGGCAAACCCTTTATGGGTTAAAAAATAAGGCTTTTAAGCCCTTGAAAATCACAACAGCCCAGGTATTGCAGCAGATCGGATGCCCGCATGCCGCACACCAAAGAAAAATCTGTATTGACTATCCTTGGTTATTACAAAAAAAGGGGGTATTACAGAAACAGGGGATATTACAAAAACAGGGATTGAAACCGCCCTTTGTCACACTTAATCATAAAGGGTGCAGTTTTTGTGATGTAGCAAAGGATAAAGGGTATTTAGGCGGTGTGAGTGATAAGGCATTAAAACAACAATTAAACTGTTTACCAGAGGATATTAAAGGCAGAAAAATAGCCTTTGAGCTTATTAATGAAAGCCCGCTTCCTAAACTTTCAAAGATTTTTAAGCTGGCAGAAGCATTAGACATCCAATTATCCCAGATCAACCTGACCCTGCGGGCGGATTATCTTATAAAGGGATTGAAACAGCTGACAAAGGCTTTAGAAATCGCCACAAAAAAGAATGTTAGAATCTTATTGTCTTCCATTGGGTTTGAATCCTTTGATGATACTATTTTAAAGAATCTTAACAAAGGCATTGATAAACAGACAAATCTTGATGCCATTAAGGCCATAAGGAAATTAAAATCCAGATACCCGGCCCATTTGGGCTACCTGAAAGAAGAAGGAGCCAATCACGGATTTATCCATCCCACTCCCTGGGACAATAAACAAATTTCTCATGAAATCAATAAAACCATCAGTATGTACCAGTTGTCTCTGGATATCTTACCCAGTCACAGCACGCCTTTGATCATCCATCATGCATCCGGCCTTGCTGACTGGATACGTGAAATTGAAGTAAGAGAAAATATTGAATTTCAAAGAGTCGGAACCACAATCGGCTGGTGGCAGACAAAGGATCAATCTTTGTTATGAATATTTTCTCAACCATCATCCCCATTTTTATCATTATTTTTTTAGGGTTGTTTGCAAAACAAAAAGGGTTTATCACACAGGATTTTTTGCACCAGGGCAACCGCCTGGTATACTATATTGCCATTCCGGCCATGATCTTTTCTTCAATTTCAAAAGCTGCCTTAAGAACCCAGATGAATTTTGCTGTGATTTTCATAACATTGTCTTGTCTGGTTGTTATTACTGCCATTGCCCTGGGAATAACCCGGTTTTTAAAAATGACAAGACCTTCAAAAGGATCTTTTATTCAATGTTCGTTTCACGGTAATCTGGGTTACATAGGCCTTGCCGTTGCATTTTATTATCTGGGGGACAGTGGATTTGTAAAAGCCGCAATTATATCAGGATTTATTATGATACTACAGAATATAATTGCGGTAATTGTGCTCCAATATCACAGCAGTAAAAATAAAGATCGCCCAAAGATGTTTGATACCATGAAAAAAACCATGGCCAATCCCGTGATACTTTCTGCCCTGTCAGGCATCTTATTTTCTTTGTTTAATGTGCCAATGCCCCTTATCATTGACAGAGCCCTGGATATCTTAACGGGTATGGCCCTGCCCCTGGCCCTTTTAATTATCGGGGCATCTCTTTCTTTTGAGAAATTAAAACCAAGATTTTTCAATGTTCTGATAGCCAGTTTTTTAAAGGTGATAGTGACTCCGGCCATTGGATTAGTTTTGTTTAAGGTTTTATCCATAGCTCCCACAGATTATCTTCCCGGATTGATTCTCCTTTCTTCTCCCACTGCAACCCTTTCCTATATCATGGCAAAAGAGATCGGGGGGGACCCTGATTTTGCTGTAGCAGCGATATCCATATGTACTATTATCTCAAGCCTTACCTATGGATTATGGCTCAGTATCGCATAGATCCAGGGGAAGAGTATAATGCAATTATCAAATTATGTTTCATTTCACCAAGATCTTAATTGGTTTTTTGTTGATGAGTACGGTGTTATTCCTTTACATAGCGAGGATAGGTTTTTTTTGCCTTTTTTGCGTCATTAATATCAATATCAAGGGTTAAAAAATTTTGATCCAAAGAAGTAAATCCAAGCACATCTCCCCGTTCAGGTTCAATAATCCAGCCCGTCCCGCCAAAGTCTTCTTCACTGGTATTGGGACCATTGTAATTTGATGAAAGGCAATATGCCCCGGATACAATTGCAGCTGCTTTTCCACCTGTCACCCATATATCAACTTTGGTTTTCGGGGTTGCCCTGGGGCAGACCAAGATATCAATGTCCTGGCGTAAATATTGTCGAGCCCTTTGGGTAAACCAGATTTCAGTGCAGATAAGAAATCCAATTTTAATCCCGTTTATAAGAATGATCTTAAAACTATCTTCTCCCCTTTCATACCAGGATGCCTCGTAATATCCAGGTTCATCGGGCAGATAGTATTTATCATGGACAAGGATAACTCCTTTTTCCAGGGTAAAGATAAACCCTTTGTTCAAATGTTTGCCATTTTCTATTACAGGTCTTGAGGCAATGGTCATTGCCACGGGCAGTTCACTTAGCCTGTCCATCCATTTATCATGGGATTTTACAGCCTTTTTCCAAAGGCTCGGATCAACCAAATTCGATTTTGTGATCCATTCAAAAAACGGCATTTCAGGCAGTATTAAAAGGTCTGATTTTTCCATTTCCAGATGATGGATCATCTGTTTCCAATAGGTGTCGAATTCTGTCCAGTTATTAGGCAATTCACAAACAGTTACTCTCATTTATCATCCTTTTTTTTAAATTGTGTTTGAACGAAAACTCACCCATCTACTGCGTTGCTGCAAAAGTTTGCCAAATTATAAATCGGGCCTCATGTACAGAAGTATACTCCGGTTTCAAACTTTCTTGCGCCTTGTATATGGGTAATTTTTCACCCAAACACGGGTTTCCGGTCAGGCACTAAATAGTGTTTCATCGAAAATCTGAAAATTTTGAAAACACAAGTGCCACTAGATATCAGGCACAAGGTGTGAAATAAGCTTCAAATCATGATTTAAGAATTATCTCCATGGTTTTGGCATCAATATTTCCACCGCTTAAGATAACGCCTACCTTTCCTTTGGGTACAATTTTTTTACTTAAAAGGGCTGCAAGTCCGAGAACACCGGATGGTTCCACCACAAGTTTCATGCGGAAAAATAAAAATCGTACGGCATGAATGATATCTTTTTCAGAAACACTTACCATATCGTCGACATTTTCTAATATCAAAGGAAAAGTGATTTTTCCAAGAGAGGCCGTTCTTGTGCCATCGGCAAT
>JABIYQ010000184.1 GCA_018702715.1 Desulfobacula sp.
ACTATACGTATTCGGCCTTTGATGCAACAAAGTAGATGGACCAAAAGACAAGCAATTTCGTTCAAGTTATAAACTTTGCGGTCCTTAGGAACTATCATGAAAATTCTGTCCATTGACAATGTATCTCTATCGTTTGGCGGTTTAAAAGTATTGACCGAGATCTCTTTTGATGTAATCAAAGGTGAAATATTTGCCATTATCGGACCCAATGGTGCTGGTAAAACCTCCATATTGAATATTATCAGCGGTTTCTACCATCCTGATAAAGGAAAAGTTTTTTTCAATGGAAAAGATCTCACCCGCATCCCGGCAGACGAAAGAGCAGCGCTTGGCATGGGCAGAACATTCCAGAATATTGCCCTTTACCATGGCATGTCCGTATTGGATAATATCAAACTGGGTGCTCACACCCATTTAAAAACCGGTTTAATGTCAGGACTGTGGTATTGGGGGGCGGCACACAGGGAAGAAATGGAGCTGCGAAAAAAAATTGAAGAAGATATCATTGATTTTCTAGAAATTGAATCCATTCGAAAACAGCCAGTAAGCGCCCTTGCCTATGGACTGCAAAAACGAGTTGAACTTGCAAGGGCTCTTGCCATGCGACCAAAGGTTCTTTTAATGGACGAACCCGTTGCAGGCATGAATGCCGAAGAGACAGAAGACATGGCTCGATTTATTCTTGATATTAAAGAAGAGTATAATATAACCATTGTATTAATTGAACATGACATGAAAATGATTATGGATATTTCCGACAGGGTTCTGGTGTTGAATTTCGGAAAGGCTCTGACCCATGGCACCCCAAAAGAAGTACAAAAACATCCAGATGTCATCGCTGCATACCTGGGCCAAAAAAAAGCTGAAACTATGGAGAAAGGATAAAAATGGACATCTTCCTGCAGCTGATTTCCAGCGGTTTTTTAGTTGGGGGAATATATGCCCTCATTGCCCTTGGTTTTGTACTTATCTATAAGGCAACCAATATCATTAATTTTGCCACGGGTGAGTTCATGATGATCGGCGCATATATTTTTTATTCTTTAATGGTATATTTAAAATTATCACCCTTTATCGGATTTCCCCTGGTCATTATCTTTGCCGCAATCCTCGGCTTTCTGGTTGAGCGCCTGATTTTAAGACACATGCTGGGTCAGCCCAATATCAGTATCATAATGGTGACCATTGGCTTAAGTTCCATATTGCTGGGACTGGCAGAGATCATATGGGGATCAAGCTTTAGAAGCTTTCCTCCCCTTTTCCCCAGAAAACCCATTATTTTAGGGGAGATCGTCCTGCGGTCCAATCTCTTTTATGGGTTTTTAGTGGCCATGGCCGTGGTGGTGATCTTTTTGCTCCTTTTCAAATACGCTAAAGTGGGGATTGCCATGCGAGCCACTGCCAATGATCAAATGGCTGCTTTTTCCATGGGGATCAACGTCAAAACCATGTTTACAATTTCCTGGGCTTTTGGTGCCATAGCTGCATCTTTGGGCGGTATCATCATCGGCAACATCGGCGGTGTTCAGCCTACCCTTGGACATATCGGACTTAAAATATTTCCCATAGTGATCCTGGGAGGTCTTGATTCCATTATCGGGGCTGTTATTGGCGGATTTATCGTGGGCATTGTGGAAAACCTGGCAGGGGGATATCTGGATCCATATTTTCATGGAGGAGTCAAGGACCTTGCTCCATTTGTTGTCCTGATTTTCATCCTCTTGATAAAACCCCATGGCCTGTTCGGCACAAAAGAAATCGAACGGCTTTAACAAAGAGGTATTGTATTTATGCACATTGGAGACTTTAAGGAAACATACTCGTCAGACCAGGCTGTTTTTATAAATGCCACCTCCCGTTTCTGGCTGGGCATTCTGTTTGCGCTGTTGATACTATTTCCATTTGTGGCCGGGGATTATCTTTTGTTCATGGCCAATCTTGCCGGCATTACCATTATTGGAGCAGTGGGTTTGAATATTCTCACTGGTTTTGCCGGTCTGATATCTCTGGGTCATGCGGCTTTCATTGGAGTTGGCGGATATACTGCTGCAATTTTATCCACCCGTTTTGATCTGCCCTTTCTTTTATGCCTTCCTTTATCCGGTCTCATGGCGGCTTTTTTCGGCATCATTGTAGGTGGCCCTTCCCTGCGCCTGAAAGGATTGTATCTCTGTATTGCCACCCTCGCTGCCCAGTTGATCCTTGAGTTTGTTTTTGTCCATTGGGAATCTATGACCGGGGGAATCCGGGGCATGAATATTTCTCCGCCCCAGATTTTCGGTTATGTTCTGGACAATGATTTTAAATTCTATTTTGTGACGCTTGTCATGGTCATTTTGTGTGTGACCTTTGCCAGGAACCTTTTTCGAACAAGGGTGGGCCGGGCTTTTATTGCTATCAGGGACCGGGACATTTCAGCCGAACTTATGGGTATCAACCTTTTGCGCTATAAAACCTATGCTTTTGCCTTAAGTTCATTTATGGCAGGGATTTCCGGATGCCTCTGGGTAAATTTCTTAAAAACAGTGACCCCGGAACACTTTCCCTTAATGGAAAGTGTTCGGTACCTGGCAATGGTTATTGTCGGCGGCATGGGAAGCATTTTGGGTTCCATATTAGGAGCTATCTTCATGACCATTGTACCCGAATTGATCAGCACTTTCCTAGGATTTCTGGTCAATATCTTTCCAACTGCCATGAGTTTTCTTTTTCCGCTGCAGCAAGTCATTTTTGGATTATTGATTGTCGGATTCCTTGTTTTTGAACCCCATGGCCTGGCTGAAATCTGGCGACGCATCAAAAACTATTTTCATCTATGGCCCTTTGAACACTAACCATACATTCTTTTGGACTAATTAAAAGGCCTTGGGAGAATCTATTATGTTTATTAACAAATAACATGAATATAAAGCGCTAACCAACAAACCATTAAAAAAGGAGTGATCATGAAAAAACGTATCTTCTCAACCCTGGTTCTGGTTTTATCGTTGTTCTTATGTATGGGTGTATCATTTGCAGGTGAGGCAATCAAAGTAGGTGCAGGACAGCCCATTACAGGAAGGTTTGCCTTTGCAGGCAAACATATACATCAAGGCCTTATGGACTCTTTGAGTTATGCCAATGAACAAGGCGGTGTAGGTGGAATGAACTTTAAATATATTTATGAGGATACTGGATATGATCTTAAGCGTGCCATTGCTTCGTTTAAGAAAATAATGGCCCAGGACAATCCTGTAATGATGTATGGGGAGTCCACAGGGGTCGGCAAAGCCATGGCACCGGAAATCAACTCACGGTATCACGTGGTCTATGGCTCCACCAGTTTTTCCGAAGAGCTTGCCGACAGAGAAAAAAACCCCTACACCTTTGTGAGCGGCCCCACCTATTCCCAGCAGTTTGGGGTTCTGTTAAAATACATTGCCGCCCAGCCCAAGAAAAACAATAAACCCCACAGGGTGGCATTTTTCTACAGCGACACGGAATTTGGTCGAGATCCCATCCCTTTTGCCCGGCAGTTGGCCAAAAAACTTGGGATTGAAGTGGTAGCCGAAGAGGTTACAAAGGTTGGGGCTGTGGACATAACAAGCCAGCTTCTGGACCTGAAACGCAATAAGCCTGATTATTGTATTTTCCAGGGATATGTGGTTCCACCTATCCCCGAAGTCATTAGAGGGGCAAAGGATTTTGGTCTTGATATCAAATTTATGGGAACCTTCTGGGCAATGACCAAAATGCTTTTGGACAAATTGGGCCCGGATGGAGAAGGTTACATGGGGGTGTCCCCTTATTCCTATTGGTACATGGATGAAGTTCCCATGATCCAGGCCATGCATGCTTATTCAAAAAAACACCATCCAGATGTAGCCTATCGTCCCAGCTCCTATATGCAGGGGTGGTTCACGGGTATGATATATGTAAAACTGGCCAAATTGTGCAACGAAGCCGGTCTGCCCATCACTGGAGAAAATCTTAAAAACATGATCCCCAAGGTACAAAATTGGGATACGGGCGGTTTAAACGGTGTGGTGAGCTTTGCTGACTCAAATGCTACTGCCACTGGAAAAGTTTACAAAGCACAGGGTGGTAAATTTGTAGCGGTTTCCGACTGGATCAAGCTGGACGAATAAAAATAGATGACCCATACAAAACAGGTCGAGCAATTTTTTGTCCGATCCTGTTCTTCATGGAGATTTTTCCTGGCAAAAAACACTGTAATTGTTTAGCCCTTTAAAAGAAATTATCTAAAAAGCCCTGTCTGATGGATATTTGCAGGAGGTTAAGCGTTTAGCATCGAAAAAAAATATCCATCGGATAGCGCGGTTTCAAGCATAAGCGCTGAATAGTTACAAAATATTTTGAATGAATATTTTAAGAGATTGGATGCATCAGTGGGTATAAAAGGGTATAAAAAAGCAGGAGGACTTAGGTGTCGTCTATTCTTGAAGTTAATAATTTAGAAGTGCTCTACAATAATATAATCCTTGTATTGAAAGGTCTTTCCCTTAAAGTGGAAAAAGGTTCTATTGTGGCATTGCTCGGGTCCAACGGCGCGGGCAAGTCCACCACATTGAAAGCCATCAGCGGATTTTTGCCTTTGGAAGACGGGGCTATCACTGATGGAACCATTTATTACAAAGGAGAATCTATAACCAAACTTACACCCCACAAGATTGTGAAAAAGGGCATTTTCCAGGTCATGGAAGGCCGGCGGGTTTTTGAAGACTTGACCGTTGAAGAAAATCTGATCTGCGGTGCCTATACACAAAAAAGCCGTGGAAAAATTGCCCGGGATCTGGATAAGTGTTTTGAATATTTTCCCATATTAAAAAGAAGTTACAAACGCCTGGCAGGATATCTGAGTGGCGGAGAACAGCAGATGCTTGTCATAAGCCGTGCCCTGCTTGCAACCCCTACCCTGATGATGCTGGACGAACCTTCCATGGGGCTTGCACCCATGCTTGTGGAAGAAATCTTTGAGATCATAAAAAAAATACATGACAATGAGGGCACAGCTATTCTGCTTGTGGAGCAAAATGCACAGATGGCGCTTGGAATCAGCGACAAAGGGTATATCATGGAAACGGGAAGGATTGTGCTGGACGGGCCTGTGGATCTTTTACTGGGAGACAGGGATGTCCAGGAATTTTATCTTGGCATGGGGGATGGGAAAGACCATACCAGCTACCGCAATGTAAAACATTACAAGCGGAGGAAAAGATGGCTGAGCTGACAAACAAAACACTGCCCCAGGTTTTTCTGGACCGTGTGGCGCAATGCGGTGACCAGGTAGCTCTGCGGGAAAAAGATTTCGGGATCTGGCAGCCCATCACCTGGAACCGGTATCTTGACCATGTTAAGCATTTTGCCCTTGGGCTTGTGAGTCTTGGTTTTCAAAGGGGGGATCATCTTGCCATTATCAGTGAAAATTGCAAGGAATGGCTCTATACAGATCTTGCATGCATGAGTCTCGGGGGTGTCACCTTAGGCGTTTACCCCACAAGTCCCTATCCTGAAGTCAAATATGTTGTAAACCATTCCGATTCTGTAATTATTGTATGCGAGGACCAGGAACAGACAGACAAAATCCTTGAAGTAATTGATGACCTGCCCCTGTTAAAAAAAATCATTGTCAAAGATATGAAAGGTTTGCGCAAGTATCCAAAAGATATCATTACCTCGTTCAAAGAAGTTGAAGAACTTGGCAGGCAATTGTTAAAAACACGACCCAACCTTTTTCTTAAAGAAGTTAATAAAGGCAACTGTGAAGATATATGTATCATGATCTACACCTCGGGTACTACGGGTCAGCCTAAAGGTGCCATGGTCAATCACCTCAATATTGAGGCCACTGCCTGGGCTTCTGCCGATGCCATGGAGATTAGTCAAAAGGACACTGTTGTATCCTATCTGCCATTGTGCCACGTAGCAGAACAGATTTTTAGTTTGTACCTGCCCCTTTTTGTGGGAAACACCGTCAATTTTGCCGAGAGTATTGCCACGATCCAGGATGATTTAAGAGAAATCGCTCCAACTGTATTTCTTGGAGTACCCAGGATCTGGGAAAAGCTGCACAGCTCCATTACCATAAAGATCCAAGACTCCAGCCGGTTAAAACGATTATTCTTTGATAATTGCATGGCCATTGGCTATAAAGTAGCAAATCTGAGCCTTGATAACAAAAAAATTAATTTAGGCTTAAAACTATCCTGGTGGGTTGGATACTGGCTGATATTCAGAGCTCTGCAAAATTATGTGGGTCTTCGTAAAGTTAGGATATGTCTGTCGGCTGCTGCCAAAGTCAGCCCCGAAGAATTGCTGTTTTTTCATGCCATGGGTATTTCAACCAAGGAAGGATACGGCATGACAGAGTGTACAGGGCTTTCTTTTATCCACATGGGAGATGACATAAAGCTCGGCACTGTGGGAAAACCCATTTCATGCATTGAGTATAAACTGGCTCCGGACGGAGAATTAATGAAAAAAGGTCCCAGCATCTTCAAAGGGTATTACAAAAACCCGGAAGCCACGGCCAAAGCCATCATCAATGGATGGCTCATGACCGAAGACATTGCATTTGTGGACGAGGACGGCCATGTCTCCATTGTTGACCGGAAAAAAGATATCCTCATCACATCAGGCGGTAAAAACATTGCCCCGTCCCTGATCGAAAACGAGCTCAAGGTCAGCCCTTATATCAAGGAGGCAATCGTGCTGGGGGATGGGAAAAAATTTGTATCCGCCCTGATCCAGATTGATTTTGAAAATGTGGGTAAATGGG
>JABIYQ010000431.1 GCA_018702715.1 Desulfobacula sp.
CGGTTCCCGCTATCTATGAAAAAATCTCTGTTTTAATCTTAAAATAAAACACCTGAAAAATTTCGCTTAGGCAAACATGCGTGGGATTTTATGCTGGATTTTGGGGATATTAAAGAGACTCTCTACACTTGTCCATCCAGGTGGTCGAGGGTAGCGGCTACTTTCTTGGTGAGGGAGATGCCAAAATCCCTGCTGAAAAGGGGGATATCCTGATTTCTGAGATCCGGGAACCCCATGGAGTGAAAGCTGAGACAAATATGCGTATCGTCGTAACAATTGCACCGCCGATTTGACAATCGGAAGCAGTAGCTAAAGAAAAGGCCATGGGATTTGCTGAGAAAGTAACCTTATTTGCTTTTAATGGTTTTTATCGTTCTTGTTACCCCATAATAAATTAAAACTAAGCCTACAATGCAATTTAAAATTTGTATTATCATGTTTGGAATACTTGATTTGAATAAAGACAGTATCATCATGGTAAAAGACAAAAAAAGAAATGTAGATGCCCCGGCACCCATTCCAAATATAAATAATTGTTTCTTTATATAATTTTTTTCAATTGCTTTTGCAGAAAATATGCTGCTCCAGAACACCAGGGTCAAAGGGCTTGAAATTGTAAGTATAAAACAGCTTGTAAAACTTTTAGCCGGTGTCCATACAATCGAGCCAATTTGATCGACGTTATTAATAAATATAAAACCTTTATAAAAAATCATCAAACCAAATAGCATCAGTATTATCGAGCTGAGTATTCCAAAGATGGTTTTAATTTTATCTTCCTGAAGTAATGTACCTATACCGATTAGAGATAAGACGATAAAGATATAATCAGCCAATGTAACTGCGAGAATTGCAAATAGACTGTTTATGAAATTGCTACCAGCTGTAATTCCAAGAATATAAAAAAACACCGGTCCCAGTGCTAATTGGAGGAATAAACCGGTTAACATACCATCTATCAATGGCTTCATTAGATACCTCATAATAATTTTTATTTTATGGCTTATATCGAAAGATTAATTGCCATTTCCTTTTTCTGTCTTCAAAATTTGAATACCTCTTTGTGTTATAAATATGTTATATGATCTAATAAATGGAGTGAATGACTTTTTTAAGTTTAATAAGAGGATTTAATTAATAATTTAGGAAAATTTAAATGATGAACGCTAAATTTGAAAGTTCGATTGATGAAATAGGGATGAAAATCATACAAGAACTTCAGATGAATGCAAGATCGACCTATAGTGAAATAGGCAAACGGGTAGGTTTGTCATCACCTGCTGTTGCAGAACGAATATATAAAATGGAAGCATCAGGAATAATTAATGGGTATCACGCCAATATAAATCCAAATATTTTTGGGCACAATATTATGGCTTTCATTACTTTAACAACTCATACAGAGAAATATCAAAAAATTTATTCTTTTGCTGAAAATCATAAAGAAATAATCGAATGCCATCATGTAAGTGGCAATGCGTCTTTTATAATGAAAGTTGTATCAGGTTCCATATCACACTTGGAAAGCATGGTTGAAAAATTGAGCAGGTTTGGTGAGACTAAAAGCTCAATCGTCCTGTCTTCGCCCATACAAAAAGCAATGATGGAATCCATTTAATCTGAATAACCCTTGAATTAGCGTGAGAGGATTGTATAATCACCGTTTGATTTTTTATTAACCGAAAAATTTTATTTGTTATTTATACCCGGGTCATAAAATTATGGGCAATATAATTGTCAATTGAATACCGTGATATTAAAGAGAATCATACCCTTCTTTTTTTAAAAGTGCCTCATACCAGATGGCAAATTCAAACATCCCCTTTATTTTTTCATCATCATTGATGATTCCAAAGCACATCTCTAATGCTCCCTGGGCATAGGTATTGGAGTATTCATCATGATCTGTCTGGGTTAAAAATTCCCGGATTAACACCTGGCTTGTGCGTTTGGTTTTATCTTTTCTGATATCAATGGGATCTTTGGGTTCGGCGAAAGGATTCCAGTCTTCATAGCCTTTTTTAAGAATCTGCTTCTGGCCTCTTTTGCCCATGGCATCAAAGATGGCTTTTTTCTTTTCTTCAATTTGTTGGGGGGTAAAATTATCCATCTTTTTTGACTCCAAGGTAGTCTTCATTAAATTGTGTAACCAATGCCATTGAAACAGGAATCAACATTTCATGCATTTTAATATTACTGGATTTTATATCCACTACCAATTGGGCGGAAAGAAGCTGGAGCTGGGTATAAATTTTATCCATATTCAGTGTTGGATAGGGCTGTCCCTGTATAAAATTTGTCCTGCCGCAGATATGGCTTACACCGGCTGTGGAAGTAGGAATTCCATAAACCCTGCAGGTAATGGGCCGGTTCTCATACATGACGCAAAGGTTGTCCTCCCCTAAAAGCGGGCATCTGACCCTTTCCTGGGACATTTTACCGACAATTTCCAGTTCCTTGGAGCCTTTTTTAATTTCCTTGAATGCTTCTCTTTTCATCTTTGTAAGAACCCGGTCTGTTTTACCGGCAATTTCAATTAGATCATTTTTTTCTTTGCCAATAAAATTTTTTAAAAATTTATCTTTTAAATAAAGAGCTTCTATGAGGGTAAGATCAAAAATCGCGTAGCAGCAGTCACTGCATTTTTCCCTGCAGAATACTTCTTTTGGATAATCTTTTTTTACACGTTCAAAAACGGCATCCACAACTTGAACCAATGCTTCATATTTAACAAAGTGTTCTTTTAAATTCATAAGGTTTATCCTTTATTTGATACGGATGTGAAAAATAAAAAAAATTTCTAAGTTTTCAGACCCGTATTATTTGCCAATGCAAAAATTATTAAAAATATTGTCCAATATATCCAAAGAGGCTGTTTCTCCTGTAATTGTTCCAAGAGAATCAATACTGTTTTTTAGATCAATTGCCATTGTTTCTTCTTCAAGTGGTCCGGTTAAGGCTTCTTTCACGGCTGCAAGACTTTCAACAGTCTGTTCCAGAGCTTTTTTATGCCGTAAATTTGGAATAACCGATGATTTTTCCATGTCAAGACCCGCTATGGTGATCTCTACTATTTTTTGTTTTAATTTTTTAATCCCCAGGTTCAAAAGAGCGGATATTTCAATTTTTGGGAAATGCCGGTATTTTTTTGACGGTTCAGGCAAAGGGAGGTTTTTGATATCAATTTTATTAATCACAAAAATAATTTTTTTGCCTGCTTGATTTTTTAAGGAAACTATTTTTTCAAGTTCTTTGTCTGAAAATCGAGTTCCCGGCTCTTTCATGAACAGCACAAGATCAGATGCTGTAATATGATCCATGGCTTTTTCAATCCCAATGATTTCCACAAGATCATCCGTGCGGTGAATTCCTGCAGTATCCGTTATAACAAATGGTATACCGTTGATATTTAGCCCTTCTTCAATGGGATCTCTTGTGGTTCCGGGAGTTGCGGTTACAATAGACCGGTCCTGTTCAATGAGCCGGTTCATCAGACTTGATTTCCCTACGTTGGGAGCCCCGCATATGGTAATGCGTATTCCATCTTTTAAGAAACAGGCATCTTCATGCTGCTGGATAAAACTCCGGCATTTTTCAAGAACGTCATCAATCATTTCAATGTGTTTTTGCGATGGTTCAAAAAGGGCAACATCATCTGGAAAATCAATATTTGCTTCTAGAAGAGACAAAAAATGAATAAGGTTTTCTCTTAATTCCTGGATCTGGTTTTTTAAAATTCCAAGATTCTGAGAGGAGGCAAATTTCAGAGTTTTTGCTGATTTAGCATTGATAATATCAGCCACAGCTTCTGCCTGAGTCAGATCAATCCTCTGGTTTAAAAAGGCCCGTTTTGTAAATTCTCCAGGTTCGGAAAGCCTTGCACCCTGCGAGAGGATTTCATTAAGAAGGGTTCTTAATACAATGGTTCCTGAATGGGCCTGGATTTCCACAACATCCTCTGCCGTATACGAGGAAGGCCCTTGCATTGGAATCAGTAAAACCTCATCCAGAATATCTTTGCTTTTGGTATCAAAAATATATCCGTGATAAACTCTGTGGGAGTCAAATTTTATATGTCCGCAAGGCTTATTTTTCTTTTTTGAAAAAATTTTTGAGGCAATATCAAAAGCTTTTGGACCGGAAATACGTATGACACCAATACCGCCGCTTCCATAGGGGGTTGCTATTGCGGCAATTGTATCAGTCATGGTATTTTATTTTTTTGCACGTCTTTTCCCCCTAAAGGAGTTTTTCTTTTTAGGGAAAATTACAAGTCGTCTATAGTATCCATCACCCATGCTCTGGGTTCTGACCAGGTTATCATCTTTTAAAGCCAGATGCACAATCCGTCTGTCCTGGGCACTCATCTGGTTGATGGTTGCAGGACGCCCGGTTTTTTTGGCCTTGTCCGCCATTTTATAGGCCAGGTGTTTAAGATTGGATTTACGTGTTTCCATATATCCTTCGATATCCACCTTGACCCTGACTCTGGCTTCACTTTTCCGGTTGATGATTTTGTCTGTTAAAAATTGTAAGGCATCAAGAGTCTGTCCCTTTCTACCAATCAAAATACCGGAATTTCCGCCTTCAATACTTAAGGTCAGCCTATCAGCTTCAGTGCCGGAAGTTATCTTGGCATCGTCGGTGATCAGGTCTGCCATTTTTTGTAATGCTTCGATGCCAAGAGAAATAGCCTCTTTGGATACATCTACCGCTTCTGGTTCTTCAAAGGGTTTTACTTTTTTTTCGGGTTTTACTTCGGGTTTTCGAGTGTCTTCAAGTCTTGTCTCTTCGCCAAAGGCCTCATCAACAATAGATCTTATTCCTTCCAGCTCTTCTTCTGCCTGGGTTTCTATATCAGGAAGTGTAACCCTTATTTTGGCGTCTTTTCTGCCGACAATTCCAAAAATCCCTGAAGTTCCTTCGGAAATCACATCATATTTTAATTCATTTTTAGA
>JABIYQ010000226.1 GCA_018702715.1 Desulfobacula sp.
AAGGGATTGCAAAATCCTGGGAGCCCCTAAAAAAGAAGCCATTGCAGAGGAAAGTGTTGCAGCTATCACCCCGGCATCAATGAGGAATCCGAAAAGAGCTGTTCGGTTCATCGCACCATAATCTCGTGATAGAATATCAATGGGGTTGGATGCTGCAAATAAAATTGAAACTGAAAAATAGACAAGAATTGACACACCAACTGCCAGAAAAGTTCCCAAAGGAAGACTTTTACCTGGATCCTTGAGGTCTCCCGACATACTGACACCTTGAGTAAATCCTGTAACAGCAGGGAAAAAAATGGCAAACAGGATCCAGAAACTGACCGGATCTGACCCGGCACTCCAGTTTTCAATTAACAGTTGTGTGTCCCACTTTTGTAATCCACCGACATAAAAAGAAACCAGCGCAAGGATCAAGAATACCATTACCACATATTGAAATTTTGTGGCCAGATCGGCTCCTACCCAGGATAACGCAAACAAGAAGACTACGGCTGTCAGAGCGATAAGCTGTGGGTAAAATACAAGACCATGAGCCGCTAAAATACTGGACACAGCTTCGCCAAAACCAATACAATAGAAGGCGATAGAAACAGATTGAGCCAGAAAAAGGACAATACCAATGGCACCACCGAATTCAAAACCAAGGGTCCGCGATATCAGATAATAATCTCCACCCCCTTTTACCTTCATATTTGTAGCGATCGCAGCAAGTGAAAAACTGGTCAAAATTGAAATTAGATTGGCAATACCAATAATGATAAATGTTTTTCCAAGCCCGGCATTCCCGACCACATACCCCATACGGAGGAATAGTATAATTCCGAGAATTGTCAGAACACTGGGTGTAAATACACCTGCAAATGTACCCAGGTTACCGGTACTCTTTTTTGATTGAGCTGCCATTAATCCCGCCTGTTGAGTATTAATTATAGATTACACAACCATAAATAAGATAATAGCATAAATAAAGCAAATTACTCAGTTACAATATTTTTCTCCTTTGAAAAACGAATATGTAATAAAGTATTCTTGCTTTTGACTGATGCAATCGATATCGTAGATACAAATTTTCATGGGTTCATCACAGGAGGTGTTTTAATGGCACGTTTTTTAAAAAGCCGAGAAGAAAGCGACGGCAAAAGCCCTGGATCTCTAATTTTCATCGGAGATCAGAAAGTGGATTCAGCAAACATTCGTCTCATCGACTATGATCCAGAATCACTGACAGATAAGGAACTAAAAGACATCCATGTCACAGCCCATCTAAAAGACACACCAAGCGTTACATGGATCAACATCAATGGTCTTCATGATATTGATATGGTTCAAGATATTGGAGAGGTTTTTGAATTACATCCTCTCGTGATGGAGGATATTTTAAACACAGGACAACGGCCCAAGTTAGAATATTTTGACAATTATATTTTTATTGTTTTGAAGATGGTTCGATTTGATAAAACAACTGAAACCATTATTAACGAGCAATTAAGCATGATTCTTGGGAGACATTTTTTACTTACCTTTCAAGAACAACCCCGTGAAATTTTTGGGCCTGTCAGGGAGAGAATCAAAAAACAGATGTCCCGCATCCGGAAGACGGGAACGGATTACCTTGCTTATGCCCTTATGGATACGGTTGTTGATAATTATATTTACAGCATAGAGATTCTTGGTGAAAAAATTGAAGACCTTGAAGAAGATATCCTCAGTGACCCAGATACCAGCGTTATGGAAAAAATCAATTCATTCAAGCGTGAAATCAATTATATGAGAAAATCTATCCGCCCGGCCAAAGATGCCATTTACAGGATTTCCAGGCTTGACAGCGAAATCATACAAGAGCCCACGCTACCCTTTTTAAAGGACCTTGAAGATCTTACCAGTCATGCAACCGAAGCCATAGACACATATCGGGATCTTTTGACCGATCAATTGAACATTTATAATTCTGTAATGGCAAACAAGATGAATGATATCATGAAGGTTTTGACCATATTTGCTGCCATATTTATTCCCCTTACATTTATTGCGGGTATCTATGGTACAAACTTTGAATATCTGCCTGAGCTGAAATATAAGTATAGTTATTTTATTTTCTGGGCTGTCATGGTCACTGTGGCCGGTGCGCTTATCGTTTATTTTAAACGAAAGAACTGGTTTTAAAAATTCAGGCTGATATTATTTATTCTCTGAAGAATCAGATGCGGCAGCTTTTGATAGCAATCGAATCCCTCGTGTATCCTCCACAAACAATTGCAGATGGGGATAGGGTATTTCTATGCCAGCCTTGTCCAGCGCAAGCTTGCATTTTTCTGTATATTCAAAAATAAATGTGTACTGGTCATCTGAGTTTTCGATCCAGAACCGCAGTTGAAGGTTAACACTACTGCTACCTAAATCTGTTACGATTACTCTTGGCAAGGGATCCTGCAGTATTCGGGTGTCCCCTTTGGTTGTTTCTAAAAGGGCTGTTCTGGCAGCACTGATACTTTCCTTATATGCAATACCGATGGGGATTTTAACACGTATTTTTGGTGTTATGGTATAATTAATGATGCGTTCCTGGGATATCTGTTGATTTGGAACAACCACTGTTTCATTGTTAAATGTTGTGAGCACCGTTGTTCTTAATCGTATTTGCGTAACGGTTGCATCCAGTGTCCCAAGCGACACCCAATCCCCTTCTTTGAAAGGCTTGTCAATGATAATCACAATACCGGAAATAATGTTGCCAACCGTAT
>JABIYQ010000330.1 GCA_018702715.1 Desulfobacula sp.
AAAATTATTTCGCCCCACCGGAATCCATATATTATTCGACCAAAAATGCCTATGATTTCAATGCAGGAGGTAGTGGGTTTGATCTTCTGAGAATTAAAATTTTTTCTGAATTCTATAATTTTAAAATAGAGATTAACTCTGAGCGATGCAGCGTAATACCAAACGACAATGATCTTTGCCCCGGCGATATTGATCTATGCCAGGCGTGTACAGACCAAAACGATTGTTTTAA
The DNA here is from genome assembly GCA_018702715.1 of Desulfobacula sp. Lineage (GTDB taxonomy): Bacteria > Desulfobacterota > Desulfobacteria > Desulfobacterales > Desulfobacteraceae > Desulfobacula. The sequence continues at coordinate 233 of JABIYQ010000330.1, forward strand.
TTCAGGGGGCACGTCAATCCATATTCAATTTCTGCAGTGATTCATCTATTCTTCATGGATGTTTGAAACGAGAGAATTTCGCCTATAATCGAACATTTATTGGATATTTCAAAATAATACTCACTTGGATTGCAGTCGAAAAATTAGTAATTAAAATTTTATAACGACAGGAGCAAGCCCACGGAACCCTCTCTAAATAGTCAAATCAAATGCTTCGGGTCGTTGCCCGACTCTCCGGTCCTATTAATGTCTTTTAAAAAAATAATCAAAAAGTCCGGATTGGTGAAAAAAGCGCTTGGTAATTTGTTTGATTTGACTCGTCTCTAATTATACCATCATTATTGGGAAGTAAATCTTCCGTAATTTTAATATTTTTTTTTGATTTTCTAAGTAGAGTTGTGTAATGTGAATTTAATACATACACTAAAAAAGTGATTCATTCTGGTGTCTTTCTATCTGTTACTGGCGAAGATTATTTTTACTCAAAGAGACCATTTGAATAATCGAATATTTGGAAATTTGTCAATAATGCAATGATACAAAAGTGGCAAAGCCAATCAACAGATTTATATTGAGGTTCCGAGAAATGGAGAAACTTTCAAAAGCAAAAAAAATCTTAGTTATTTCATTGAGTTGTAGTATAATATTTTTAGTAAGCTTCATTTTTATTGATGACTCGGTCGGGCAATCCAAATCACCAACTGCTGTAAGATTCGCCAGCGTGCCTGCGATAGTCGAGGCACCATCTCATGTGGCCTTTCAGAAGAAATATTTTAATGAACAAGGTCTGGATCTATCTATTGAAATCAATCCCGACGGAAAAACGTCATTAACACATCTGTTTGAGGGTACGGTTGATATTGCTGCAGTAATGGGCACGCCGGTTGTATACAGCAGTTTTGATCGCAGTGATTTTTATATTATTGCCAAAATGGAACATGCCAAGATTCATTCAGCGATTGCAAGAAAAGACAGCGGAATAACTGGGAAGAATAGCATTAAAGGCAAAAGGATCGCCGTGATGTTAGGCACATCAGGCCACTTTTTTCTGGATTCATGGCTCATATTTAATCAATTAACACCATCAGAAGTAGACCTTGTCAACCTGAATGGGCCAGAGGCAGTTAAAGCAATTGAGAAGGGTGATGTTGATGCGATGTTTTATTGGTTCCCGTTCCCTAATATGGCTAAAAAGGTTTTGGGTGATATTGGTTTTGAACTGTCCAGCAACCATCATGTGCCTGGTTCATGGGTTATCGTGGTGAAAAAGGACTATGCTCACAAAAATCCTGAAATCATAAAACGATTCTTAAAGGCAATTCTAAAGGCTGTAAACTTTATTGAAAAAGAACCAGAAGCTTCTATGCGTATTCATTCCAGTTTAAGCGGTGTTGACGCATCCATTTTATCAAACATTTTCACGCAAATGGACTTCAGGCTTTGTCTTGATCAGGAGCTTTTACTTGATTTAGAGGATCAGGCGCGCTGGATAATCCGTTATGGGTACACTGCCCATAAGAAAGTGCCCAACTATTTGAATTATATTTATCCGGATATTTTAAAAGCGGTAAATCCTGAGGCGGTAACACTCATTTCCGGAGATTGAAGATGAAGATTAAAAAACAGATAATCATCAGTACAGCAGTTTCCATAGGGTTGGCACTTCTTGTTTCTGTCATGTTGTCTATTCCAATAAAGCATACAAATCAAACGGCCCAAAAATATAAAACCAGCAACACCTTGGTCCAGTCCGTGACTGATTTAATTATTTTAACAGAAGAGTTTCTCTCGTATAGATATCCGCGCGTTGAGCAGCAATGGCAGGTCAGTTATGATAAAATCATAGCTCATATAAGCAATGACGTAAATCACCTTACCTATCTCAAACCAAAACTTAGGGAACTCTTACAATGGTTCGAGCGAATTAAGTCTATCAATAAGGACATGAATGGTCCTTCCCGAGGGATGGCTTTACCGGATGAAATTTCAAAGGCTGTTATTCTTGAAGCCCGTTTGTCCACAAATATGCGGTTGACTGCCCGCTCCATACTGCGGAGAATACTTCGTGATTCTCAATCGACTGGCGATAGCTTCTTTGAATCTACGAACAGAACTTTTTGGGCTATTATCGGGAGCCTGACAATCTTGATATTGATCTTTGCATTTAATGCCTATTTTACGGCCAGACGCATTTTCCCTCCGTTGGAGGAACTGATCGAAAAAGCCGGACGTATTATGAATGGCGACATGAAGCAAAAGTTAAAGCCAGGTGAAGAAGGATCGCGGATTCGGGCAGGCAACGAGATTGGCAACCTGGCAACGACATTTGAAAATATGAACCAAAAATTATTTCAATCATTGTATGATCTTAAAAATGAGGTGAAGGAACGAAAACTAAATGAAGCTAAATTTCGCGGCATTTATGAACAATCGCCAATTGCCATTGAACTTTATGATAAGGATGGCAAATTAATTGATGTTAATCAGCAAACGCTTAACATGTTTGGTGTTGAAGATAAGAAGCATGTCATCGGATTTGAACTTTGGGAAGATCCAAACATCTCGGTTGAAAAAATGAATCAGTTGAAGAATGGTAAGACTATTTTCATATCTTCGGAATTTGATTTTGAAATCGTTAAGTCACATAATCTGTATCCCACCAGCAGATCAGGAAAAATATATTGGGAGTTGTATGCCCTTCCATTAATGAAAGGCAAAAAAATCGATGGATACCTTGTGCAGGTAATTGAAATCACGAAACGTAAAAAAGCCGAGATAGCGCTACAAAAAGAAAGGGAAAAGCTCAAAGTTACGCTTCAATCCATCGGTGATGGGGTCATTACCACTGATGTTGAGGGTAAGGTGGTCCTGTTGAACAAGGTAGCTGAATCCTTGACCGGCTGGCGGGAAAATGAAGCGATTGGCAAAAAAATAGATGAAATATTTCACATTGTAAACGAGCACACCCGAGAGCGTTGCCAGAGCCCTGTTGAAAGGGTCTTGGAGACCAGCGGCATCATAGGTCTTGCAAATGACACACTTTTACTGGCTCGAAATGGTAGTGAGAGAGTGATTGCCGACAGTGGAGCACCCATTGTCGATACAAACGGGGATACTGTTGGTGTTGTATTGGTCTTCCGAGATATAACGGATAAAATTGGGTTGGAATCAGAACTGCGCCAGGCTCAAAAAATGGAATCCATCGGCACTCTTACAGGAGGCATTGCCCATGATTTTAATAACATTCTGGGTATTATTGTTGGTAACACAGAGCTTGCCTTAGATGATGTCCCAAAATGGAACTCTGCTCATGCCAGCCTTGAAGAGATTAAAACAGCCAGTCTCAGGGCAAAAAATATTGTAAGGCAGCTTTTAAGTTTTAGTCGTAAGACCGACCAGAAACTGCAGCCCATTCAGATTGCTTTAGTCATAAAAGATGCACTCAAATTTTTGCGGTCAACAATTCCTACCACCATAAATATTCACCCGGATATTCCAACCACTGATGAAACGATTCTTGCGGACCCAACCCAGATCAACCAGATCATAATGAATTTGTGCATCAACGCTTCCCATGCCATGGAACAAACCGGCGGGGACCTTAACGTCGCTGTTGCAAAGGTAGTTTTGGATGACAATTCAGCCAGAGACTATCCTGGTTTGAAAAGCGGAGATCATGTCAGGATAATAGTAAGCGATACAGGCCCTGGCATAGATCCTGAAATCATTAATCAAATTTTTGATCCCTATTTTACAACCAAGGAAGTTGGAAAAGGCTCCGGCATGGGCTTGGCCGTGGTGCACGGCATTGTTAAAAATCATAATGGAGCGATTAGTGTTAACAGTCGTTTGGGCA
>JABIYQ010000539.1 GCA_018702715.1 Desulfobacula sp.
CAAGGTATTCTGGACGCCCGGTTTTACCCTGCCATTTGTTGTTCCGCCACAAAAATGATAGGTATTGATACTATTTCTGATATTATCAATGATTATATGCCGTCTCCTCTTGACCGGGGTGACTGGACTGCAAAAGATGATAAAGGTGAGGATGTTATTATTTCTCCTGATCCTGATGCAGAATTTTCCGGATTTGTTTTCAATACGATTGTTGATCCATATGCCGGCAGGCTGTCCTTATTTCGGGTAATTTCAGGGACTCTTGGAAAAGAGGGCAATGTTGTTAATACAACAAAAGATACAAAAGAAAGATTTTCACAGCTTCTGGAGATTGCAGGAAAGGAGCAAAAAACTATTACCTATGCCCTTCCCGGATCTATTGTTGCTGTAGCAAAACTTAAAAATACATTAACCGGTGATACTCTGACAGGTGGAAAAGAAATCCAGCTTCCAGCACCTAAACCTATGCCACCTGTTATTTCCTTTGCCATTTCACCCAAATCTAAAAACGATGAAGATAAAATCCATGAGGCTGTCAGAAAAATTCTTGAAGAAGATACAGGGCTTCAACTGAACAGGAATGAAGAAACCAGACAGACGGTTCTTTCCGGCAGAGGTCTGGTTCATATTGAGGTAACCGCTGAAAAAATTCAAAGAAAATTTAATGTGGGAATGGATATTGAGACACCCAAGGTAGCTTATCGAGAAACCTTTAAGAAAAAGATACGTGTTCAGGGTAAACACAAAAAACAATCAGGAGGCCATGGTCAGTATGGTGACTGCTGGATTGTTCTTGAACCCCTTCACAAAGGTTCAGGATTTGAATTTGTTGATAAAATTGTAGGCGGAGTTATTCCAAAAAATTATATTCCGGCAGTTGAAGCAGGAGTCAGGGATGCATCAAAAGCTGGCATTCTGGCAGGATTTCCCTGTGTTGATTTCAGGGTCACTGTTGATTTCGGTTCTTACCATTCTGTTGACTCATCTGAAATGGCATTTAAAATGGCTGGAACTCTTGCCTTTAAAAAGGCTGCTGTTGATGCAAAAGCAGTCTTACTTGAACCTGTCATGAAAATTGCGGTAAAAGTTCCAGAGGATAGTACAGGTGATATTATGGGTGATTTGAATTCACGTCGTGGCAGGGTTCTTGGAATGGATTCCGAAGACGATAAACAGATTATCAATGCCCTGGTTCCCATGGCTGAAATACTGCGGTACGCTCCGGATTTAAGCTCTATGACAGGTGGCAGAGGAACCTTTACAATGGAATTTGAACAATATGATGAAGTTCCAGGAGATATGGCAAAAAAGGTGATTGAGCGGGTAAACTCTGAGAAAGAAGAAAATAAATAAACTGTCTAAACTATAATTGACAATTAAAAACCGGGCAATTAAAAAATATTTTTTAATTGCCCGGTTTAATTATTGGCTTAGGTTAGAGATCCTATCAAACACATTTTCCCTTAATTCCTCCACAGATAAATTTTTAAATGTCTTATAGGGAATAGGTTTTCCAATATTTACTTTTACCACACCGGGATTTATAATCAGATGACCTTTTTGGTTGTAATCAAACAACCCATTTATTCCAAATGGCAGTATATCGGCGCAGGCTTTTTTAGCTAAATGAAAAGGACCTTTTTTAAATGGAGCCATCTCTCCTGTCAGAGTCCTGTGGCCTTCAGGTAATATAGCAATGCTCCTCCCGGAAATAAGAGTTTTTTTTGCTATTTCAAGACTTGAAATAGCACTTTTCAGGTTGCTCCTCTGTATGGGAATATTCCCCCATTTACGAATGAGGTATCCCCAGACAGGCAACGAAAAATGATGGGCTGCTTCCACCCCCACAAAACATAAGGGAATGGCAGTCGGAACAACAAAAATATCAAAAAGGCTCTGGTGATTTCCCATGATCAGGTATGAGTGATCAGGATCAATATATTGCCTTCCCGTTACAACGAGCTTTATGCCAACTATCCGGATTAAAATGAGAAATAAAAATCGTACCACGCGAATGGTGGATTTTGGAGGAAATAAGAACATGGAGAAAATAAGAATAAAAAATGAAAATAAAAAAAAGATACAACCAATAAACCATAACCATATTGAATATATTTTTTTCACGTAAGATACCTTATCATTTTAGGGTGTACAATTATCGTGGCAGGTGAGCTGCCAAATAGTTCACCATCAGGCAATAAGGTTTTAATCGGCCAAGTTTTTATTTTTGCCTTTTTAGCTTTAAAAGATCTTACTGAAGGGTGGTTTATATGAGTACCTTTAAATATTTTTGGCAGGGTAGCCAAAAGACTTGTCCTGGACATTTTTCCTGCAATAATAATATCCATAAAACCATCATCAATTTTTGCTTCAGGAGCCATCATCATATTCCCGCCAGTAAAACGTGAATTGCAAAACTCAACAAAACAATTTTCTCCTGATAAGGTTTTTCCATCAATTTCAAGTTCCAAATAATGAAATTTCAGTTTGAAAGTTCTGTGAAAAACACCGATAATATAAGAAAAATCTTTGAAAAATTTAAACTTTTGTGCTGTTTTTGCCACATCTGTGACAAACCCCAGTCCGGTCAGATTAACAAAATAATATTTTTTTTGGGCCTGTGTAAAAGAACAGGTGTCCACCCATTTTGGCGAATTTTTAACAATCGACTTGATGCCATCCTCAAGGTTATGCAAATTCAAATCCTTTGCAAAAGAATTTCCCGAACCAACGGGAATGATACCAATAGGTGGAATATTTTTAGGTTTAAAGGTAGAGAGAAGACCGTTTAAAACCTGGAAATTGGTTCCATCCCCACCAATGGCAATAATGGCATCATATTGATCTATTTTGAGCTTGGTTGTTAGATTTAGGAGATGTTTATGATAAAGGGATATATAACTATGATACTCAATATGGTGGAATAATAGTTTTTTTTCAATCAAAGGAAGCAGTTTTTCAGTGTTTTTACCGCCAGCATATGGATTTACAATTAAGGCAACTTTCATAAAATTTTCTTGTTTACAACAAATTAGAATTTAAACTGCAATGTGTTACCGCACTTTTATCCAATAGATGCCCTAATTCACCTTTTTTTCCAGGGAAAAATCCTAAACATTTTTCCCATACTTCTTCATCTTCCATGCAAAAATAGAGCAGCAGGTCTGGGGCATATTCTTTTATACATGAAATAATTTTTTGGTACATCTTTATTCTCAATGGTTTGAAATATCGCATTTTATTGTCAAGTCCAAGAATAAACTCTCCATAGGGGATGGTGGAATGATTGAATCGTTTTTCAATTACCTGTTTTAAACCAGGCATGAATCGAAAAGTTCCAATGCTGATCCATACAATACTTTCCGGGCTGACATATTCAAAAATAAGTTCAACCACTTTTTTATATTGAGTCTCGCATCCAGGATAGATCACCAGAGGGTCAAAATGGAACGCAAGTCTGTATCCCTTTGACTCCACCCTCTTTGCAGCCTTAAGACGTGCTTTAAGTGAGGCAGTACCCTTTTCTTCGGAACTAATAATATCCTCAGTGTTCAAAGACCATGCAATAACAGTTTTACCATTATGATCAAGGGGAAGTAAGGAATCTATATTATTGGTTTTGGTTTTAAGCTCCAAAAGACAATTTTTTTGTTTTGCAAATGTTTCAATGAGAAATTTTGGTTGAAGACTCACCTGTTCCCAGATAAGAGAATCTGTATATTCGCCTGTACCGATTCTAAATATTTTTTTTTGTCCAAATCTTTTTTCAAGGGCGTTGGAAAATGTTTTAAGACCTGCAAAATATTGCAGAACAGGGGGATGAAAATAAGCCTGAAGAATGCAATAGGAGCAATCCATGGTACAAAATGTGCCGGTATGAAGGATTGTATAGTCACAGCAGGTATAAAAACTTGTTCCTGGGCATTCCTTAATGATTGCCCCTTTGTTACTGGTAATATAAAGTGTTTTTTTGGCCTTTGATATTGGATCATCAGCATCATTAATATAGTCATAGACTGTTTTTGTATTTTCTATCCATTGCGGATCTGCAGTCACCTTTGAAATCAGATACTCGATTTCTAAATCCTCTGGGATAGTTTTATCAATAAAAAGAGTATTGATTTTCATGGGTTGAAGATTTCTTTTAAAGATTTGCTTTTCATGGCCGAGTAAAGGGTCTGAACATTTTTTTGAAACTCGTCAAAATTTTGGGCAGTAAAACAAATGGAATAGATTTGGCTGTCTAAGTTTTCAGGAGGCAAAAATTTTATATTAGTTCCAAATTTAATAGATGCAATTTTTTCTCTGGTTTTTTGACGCACCCTAAAAACAGTTGGAAACCTTTGTTCAAACAGACAGGTTCTCAAAAGAGCTGTTTTTAAAACTAATTCAATTTTTTTATCAAAGAGAATAGCCTGTATCTCAGGATTTTTAAAAACTGCTTTTGGTTTAACAGCATCTCTGGCAGCGATTTCCATTATATGCATTATGATTTCAAGCTGTTTGTTATTTGAGGCACGAATGTTTGAAAAAATACTTAAAAAGCTCTCTATGGTATCTTTTTCAAAACAGGAAATTTTTTTGGCAGACTTAAAAGATAGATGACCCGTGCTAATCAACTCCAAAGACGGATCAGGCAGTCTGCCAACGCTTAATAAATCCTTTACAAAGCGGGCAGAAAGTTCTGTGTTAAAAATGGCAGATGATTTTTGTGAAATCTGTTTTTCATCTATAAATTGATACAGGCGGTTCGTGCATATAATGAGTTCTGCTTGGGTCAACTGTCGTTTAAAAGCAAGAGCTGTTATGGATTTTAAAAGGCATTGATACTCACTTGTATCCGGATCTGTTTTATATACAAGTATTTTTTTATTGTGAACCTGATGAATATGAATATGGGCTCTGATTCTATTAAATCCTGAAATGACAATAAATTTATTGTTCACCGGCCTGACAATGGGTGGAAAAAGCAGGCCGACATCTTTCAAAGATTCTGCAAGAGAACCCATATCATTTTCTAAAAATGAAATCTTGTACCGTTCATCCGCCAGATCAATGTCAGAACTATTGATTTCGCAAAAAATATCAGACATTTTCACCGGTTAATTTTGTATAAATCTCTTTATAGGTATTTGATGTCCTGTCAATTACATCCTGGGGAAGTTTGGGTCCCGGGCTTTTTTTGTTCCACCCGGATTCAGTGAGCCAGTCCCTGACAAATTGCTTATCAAAGCTGTTTTGGCCTCTTCCCGGTTCATATTCGTTTAAGGGCCAGAATCTGGATGAATCCGGGGTAAGGATTTCATCTATAAGGATAATTTCTCCATCTAAAAGCCCAAATTCAAATTTTGTATCTGCAATGATAATCCCTTTTGATAGAGCATATTCAGCACCTTTTTTATATATTTCAAGGCTTAAATTTTTTAACTTTTCAGCTTTTTTTGTTCCAATCAATTTTACAGCCTCATCAAAACTGATATTAATATCATGATCACCGACTTCAGCTTTGGTGGAAGGTGTAAAAAGCGGTTGTTCAAGTTTGTCAGACTCTTTCAATCCTTTGGGTAATTTAATCCCGCAGACATGACCTTCTTTTTGATAAGAACTCCAGCCCGAACCGGTTATATAACCTCTTACAATGCATTCAATGGGAAGCGGCTCTGCTTTTTTTACCAGCATACTGCGTTTATTCAACGCACCTGAATGGGGTTTAAATTCTTCAGGATACTCATCTGTATTGGTGGTTATTATATGATTATTTACAATGCCTTCCATTTGTTTGAACCAGAATACAGAAATTTGATTTAAAACTTTTCCCTTATCCGGGATAATATCCGGCAGGACAACATCAAATGCAGAGAGTCTGTCAGTTGTAACCATTAGAAGAGACTCTCCCGTGTCAAATATATCCCTGACTTTACCCTGCCTGACCAGGGACAGATCATCAAACTGTGTCTTTGGTATAGATACCATCTTAAATCTCCTTATTTTATTATAATTGGCTGAATATTTTTTGATTTTAAATATCATAAAATAATATATTTATCCATGATGAAAATGTAATGGTATGCTGATTAAGCAGCCTTGGCCGGTCCCAAGAAAAAATTGCAAAAATAATTGGGATGACCCAGAGAAGAGTTGCTCAAATTATTAATAATGCAAATCTTTGCGAAATTAATAATTTGCTCACCCAGGGCCATGACATGGAATACATAACAAGCAAGGAGGATTTTCTACTTCAATCTTTATCTTTTTTAAATTTTTTTTATTCTGATCATCATATGGACGATTTAAAAAACAAAGTATATTTTCATATCAGTTGAATAGCGGAGACCCTTCTTTCAGAACAACAAAATTTGATTTTAATATTTTGTAAACTTGACGTTGATTGCAAAATGATAATATTGTGGATTAAATTTATATTTTCAACAAATGAGGTTATAAAATGAATAAAAAGCCAATTCAATTATTTATCATTATTTGCACTATTATTCTCATCCATATTCCAGCTTATTCTCAAACAACTTATTCCCTTTTTGAATTAGCACAACTTGCCAATATCCATAGTGAGACAATTAAGATTGCACAGGATGATGTAATTATTGCGCAAGAGGATAAAGTCCGTGCATTATCAGTCTTAATACCCAGAGCCACTAGTTTCGGCAACATTACAGAGTATAAAGATGATCGTAGCACGGCTCCGGATTCAATAACATTAGGCATCAAGCTGACACAGTCATTTACACTCAATGGAAAAGAGCTGATTGCTTTGGATGTTACTAAAAAAGTCATTGAGGGCAAAGAATTTTCCTTAGAAAGTATCCGATCCCAGTATTTATTGCAGGTTGCACGAGCCTATTATAATATTTTAAGTGCACAAAGATTTCTTGAAATTGCCCAGTCAGACGTGAAACGTCTTGAAACTCACAGGGATGGTGTAAAAGAAAAATTAAGTGTTGGCAATGTCACTAAAACTGATCTATTCAGAGCTGAAGCAGAATTGTCGAAATCTCTGACAGAAGAGGTAAGAGCAGAAAACAGAGTATCGACAAGCAAGGCAGCCATGCACAATCTTGTCGAGATTGAGGATGATTTTAATGTCGAGAAACAAGATATACCAGGGCTTGAAAATTACTATGGTGTCCTGGAAGACATTCAAACCTATGCCTTAAAAAATAGGACGGAAATAAAAGAGGCAAAAAAAAATCTTGAGATCGCCGAGAAAACAATAAAGTTCGAAAAAAGTAATTTTTGGCCGGAAATTTCCCTGGAGGCAGGGTACAAAGAGACAGATCTAAGCTTTGATAATAGTCCAGGTAATATGAATTATGATACTGAAGACCTTTATTTTACAGGTGAACTTATTTTTACCTTATATGATGGTGGTTTGAGAAAAGCTGAAATCCGACAGGCGCAATCAGGTCTGCGCCAAGCTAAAAATGCTTTAAAACTGCAGGAAAAATCGATAATTCTGGATTCAAAAATTTCCTTTCTGGATAATAAGGCTGCACAAAGTGCATTATTAAATTTACAGGATGAGTTGAAATCTGCACAGGAAAACTTTAAGGCAGTTCAAATGCAGTTCAAATACGGGATGGCTGACAGCATTGATATGATGGATGCAAATACATTATTGGTATCTGCGCAGAGAAGAATTTTAGATGCCAAATATACTTATTATTTATCTGTGCTTAATATTATTTATACTAAAGGTGATTTGCTTTCATTCCTTTTAAAACAAACCTGATAGTGAACTATCATTCAATTGGAATATAAAATATTTTTATTTTTCATTAGCAGTTAAACCCCCTTGGAGAAATTAAAATTTAATCTTTTTTAATCTCTAAAATCCCTTATTACTACGATGAATCCATAATGTTTTAAGTATGCGAAACTTGACTTAACTCCATTGATAAAATATCCTTAACCTATTAGGTTTAATCTTTGTGCGAATGTATTTTTAAAGGAGAATCACATGTATGAAATAATTGCAAACCCTGAACAGTATCAGATTGATCATCTCATAAACGGAACCGGTAATGCAAATATCGAAATTACAAAGGAAGAAAGGAATAAATGGGCAGCTGAAATTGTAACTTTCAGTGAAAAACTGACAGAGCTTGCAAAAAAATCCAGCACACTTGCAGAGCTTCTTTCCAGCACGGAAAGAATTTCCACCACCCCTGCTTCATTAAAAACCTTAAAAATTCAATTGTTTATGATCAATGATTCATTAAATACAGCAATTGAAATTGCTGATAAACTTGAATCTGATATTGTAAAAAAATAAAGGTGTTAATCTAAAATTTTTTGACGCAATAAATGGTCTGTGAGAACAATCGCAAGCATTGCCTCACAGACCTTATTAATTCTTGGAATGGCACAGATATCATGGCGGCCTTTTGTTGAAATTTCAGTTGAACCGCCCTTCTCATCAATCGTCTGCTGGGATTTCAGGATCGAAGGAATTGGTTTGACATGAACCCTTGCAATAATATCATCCCCACTTGAAATTCCTGCCAAAATACCTCCAGAATGATTTGTTTGAAATCCATCCGGTAAAATCTGATCATTGTTCTCAAACCCAGTCATTTTTGGAGCACGAATTCCTGCGCCTATTTCAACTGCCTTGACAGCTCCTATACTCATCATGGCTTTGGCAATATCAGCATCCAGCTTGTCAAAAACAGGATCTCCCAAACCCGGGGGTACATTTGATGCGATAATCTCAACAATACCGCCTAAAGAGTCTCCTTTTTTTTTAACAGCTTTAATTTTTTTTTCCATCTTATCGGCTGCATCTAAATCAGGACATTGCAAATAGTTTTTTTCC